>JACMOJ010000040.1 GCA_014378085.1 Burkholderiales bacterium
GCTTTCGCCACTACCCCCTCAAGATAGCGTGTCTACCAATTTCACCACGACGGCATGTCGTTCAAACAAGACCAAATTTTACTTCGAAACGCGAGGTTTGCGGCAGTGCCGCAAGGAGCTTACTTCGGAATTTGTTGTGAGGCAGGCGCTGAGGCAGGGGCGGCTGGAGCAGGCGCGGTCGGCGCAGCAGATTTTGCCGCGCCTGGCGCTATTGCCGGTGCTGCGGTGCCTGTTGGCGCAGGAATCGTATCAACAGTCGCTTTTTTAGCATCCGGTACCGAAGTCACACTCTTACCGAAATCCGAAACCACACCGGAACCGCGCGGCGAATGGTAGTAAGTCAGTCCGAGGCTGGTAATAAAAAACAACGTCGCACAAACTGCCGTGGAGCGTGACAAGAAATTTGCGGCACCCGACGAGCCAAACAAGCTACCCGCCGAACCCGTACCGAACGCCGCACCCATGTCCGCGCCCTTGCCGTGCTGCACCAACACAAGCACCACAATTGCGATTGCCACTAATACGTGCAGCGTCAAAATAATCGAAGCCAACATTGCTATTTCCTCAGTCTTCAGTCTTGATCGGGCATGGCCTACAAAGCCTGCCAAATTCCCAAAAATTCATCGGCGACCAATGATGCGCCACCGATCAAACCACCATCAATATCCGGCTGTCCAAACAACTCAACCGCGTTACTTTTTTTCACGCTGCCGCCGTACAAAATTGGCAACGCAATTCCAATCTCTTGCGAGTGTTTTGCCACGAACTGTCGCAAAAATCCGTGAACTTCCTGTGCCTGGGCTGGGGAGGCCGTTTTACCGGTTCCAATCGCCCAAACCGGCTCATAGGCCAACACCGCACCGCGCAACGCTTCAACACCAACCTTTTGCACAACCGCCGCCACCTGCCGCGCGACAACCACTTCCGTGATGCCCGCTTCGCGTTCGGCGAGTGTCTCGCCGACGCATAAAATCGGGGTTAGCCCAACTTCTTTCGCGCGGCTAAACTTTTCTGCGACAACATCATCTGAGTCACCAAACAACGCACGGCGCTCCGAATGTCCTACTAAAACCAGCTGGCAGCCAAACTCAGCGACCATTCTTGCTGAAACTTCGCCCGTAAATGCGCCTTTGTCAAAGCGACTCACGTCCTGCGCACCAAACCGGACCGCTGATGCGGTCAGGGCCAACTGCAATTGTGCTAGGTAGGGGAATGGCGCGCAAACGCCTAACACCTTCCCTAGGCGGGATTCGGCGGATTTGCACTCGCTGAGCAGTGCCGCGTTGACCGCCAAATTGCCGTTCAGCTTCCAGTTTCCAACCACAAATCGCTGACGAGTTTCTATCGGCATTTAGTCGAAATTCCCTGAAATTGCCTTACCTAACAAAGGTCGCAATTATAGCGGGAAAAGCCTAGCCGAGACAATTGCAGGGGCGGGCAAACCTAGCGCTGCAGATCCATCGAGCGCTGAAATTGGAGTTGATATTCCTCCCGCGCCAACTTCAAGGTATCCCAAATCTTGCCTCTTGCTTGGATAAACGGCGACGCGCGGGCGGCTTCGCCCAGAAAATGGTCCAAATCGCGTGTTTCGCGGCGGAGTCGAGAGACCAGCCCCAGAAAAAGATCGGTGAGCTCCGGGTCAAAGTGTTGCCCCCGAGAGGCCAGCATCTCACTTAACGTGGCTTCAACCGTCCACGCCTCCTTATATGGCCGTTTATGGGTCAGCGCGTCAAAAACATCTGCGAGGGACGTAATCCGCGCCGCGAGCGGAATCTCCCGACCACCTATTTTGGCGGGATAACCTTTACCGTCCCAACGCTCGTGGTGATGCCGGGCAATTTCTTCGGCCATCTTAATATGGGGAATTTCGCTCTTGGCCAGTACATCGGCGCCGATTTCCGCGTGCATTTCCATTACCGCGCGTTCGGCTGGGTTAAAGCCGCTGGGTTTCAGCAAAATTCCGTCGGGAATACCGATCTTGCCAACGTCATGCAACCGCGCGGCAATATCGATCATAAAGATCGTTTCGTCGTCGCAACCCGCCTCTTTGGCCAACAAGCAGGCCATGCGGCCCACCCGGTAAGAATGCTCGCCGGTGGAGTCGTCGCGGAGTTCGGCCGCAACGGCTAGGCGCTCCATCGCCTCGATACGCGCTTTAAACAGTTCTTGGCGCTGTTTAATCACTTCAACCTTTGCCACCCGCCCCTCAACGACTTCCACCCGCGTTTCCATCCGGCGCATCACCTGTTTGATGTCTTCCAGTGGGGAATTTGCGTCGGCGGAGTGGAGTTGGACCAAATGCTGGTGAACGTGATGCAACACGTTGGCTTCGGCTGTTTTGCGCTGTGCGGACAACATTTCCTGAAGGTATTTGAGCGCTTCGTCGTGGCGGCCAGCGTATTCCAACGCCTTTACGAGCGCCACCAGCACCTCACGCGAAGCCAAATTCAGCGTTTTCGCCCTCTCCAGCGTCGCTGTCAGACGCGAAATACCCACGTCGAGGTTGCCGGAAAACGCCTCCGCCAGCCCCTCTGCGACTGATGCTTGAATGTCCGACCGGGGCGATTTCGACTTATTTGCGTATTCGCGGGCGGTCCGAGCGTGGGACAAAGCTGCATCGAAATCACTGATTTCGATCAGGAGGCGGGTGTAATAATTCTCTTTAAGCACTTTGTTCAAAACTTGATGCGGTTCACTTGGAGACGCATCGAATTCAAGCGCCTTTAGGATTGCATCGATCCCCGCCCGGGGTTCATCTAGATTTAGATAGCACAGTGCTAGATTCGCGTAAGAAATTCCTGCAAATCCTGCGGCACGCGGGTCGTGTTGCGAAAGCATAAGCGCTTTGTTAAAGCATCCGACCGCCTCGCGAAGTAGGCCAGCGTAAATTAACGCCGCACCAAGATTTTGCCAAATCTTGCATTCCTGAACCGCGTCCGCTGACTGCTTTACCAATGTCATCGCTGATGCATAGGCCTCCATCGCACGAGGAAAATTTCCGGCGTCTGCGGCGCATATCCCGGTTAGCGAGAGCGCCTGTACAGCCTGCTCCAAACTAGCAGCTTCTATCGCAATTGTGTGGGCGCCCTCTGCAACCGCTAGCCCCTGACTAGGCCGTCCGCTGACATAGAGCAGCTTGGCGGCCTCAAGCATGGCGGATAGCGCTTCTTCGCTGGTAGGTGTAAGTGTCGGAAGTTCTAACGCGAGCGCAACCACTCGCTCGATATCCTTCGCCGAGCCAGATCCAAGGGCTTCCCTTATCCAGCGGCGAGCCTCGTCCAACGAAGCTGGTTTGGAGTGTACGTTCATTGACACACTTGGTCCGAAATTTTCTTGCCAATCATTCATTTAGCGCAGTAAGCTGCGAAGTCTTGTAACTTGCTTAACAAAAATTCACAATCTTTTCCCTCGTCCTTGAAGTTTAACCCTTAGGAGACTGACATGAGCAAAGAAATCGCAACCCTCGAACTGAACAACACCATCGTCGAAGTCGCTGGTGAAGAAATCGTGGCCCTCGACAACATCAGCCTCGCCCTCATCGGCGGCGGCGAAGCACTCGTCAATATCTAAATCCCCAACCCAATACCCCTTAGGAGACTGACATGAGCAAAGAAATCGCAACCCTCGAAC
>JACMOJ010000341.1 GCA_014378085.1 Burkholderiales bacterium
GGCGGCAGTTTCGACGCGATCATTCTCGCCGCGGCCGGCTTGAGACGATTGGGCTTTGGAGATCGCATCCGATGCAGCCTGCCATCGTCGGGCTTTATACCGGCCATCGCGCAAGGCGCTCTCGGCATTGAGTACCAAACGGCGCGGACCGACATCGCCGAATGGCTGGCACCGTTCGAGAACCAAAATACCACCTCGCTTGTCGGTGCCGAACGTGCTTTCGGTCGCGCGCTGACAGCCAGCTGCGACATCCCGCTCGGTGCTACCGCGACCCTGATCGGCAACACGCTTTCAATTGACGGCTTTGTGGCGATGCCGGACGGTAGCCGCATGATCCGTCGCGCCATGACTGGCGCGGTTGCCGATGCACAGTCGCTGGGCACGGCACTTGCGCAAATGCTGATTGATGAGGGCGCCGGGGAGATTCTCGCGTCACTGTCCCGGCACGGCGGTGATGCAAGCTGAAATCCCGCTGCAAGGTCTAAGCCTGGTCGTCACCCGCCCTCCAGCGCAAGCGGCGCGTACCGCGCTACTACTGCGCGCGGCAGGTGCAGATATCATCGAGTTTCCCGTGCTCGCAATCGCGTCCATCAATGCGACGCTGCCAGCGCCCGAATTAGCGAGCGCATCTGGCATCATCTTTGTCAGTGCCAATGCTGTGGGGCACGGGTTACCGCTGGTCGCAAGCGCCGGCGGCGCACCTGCCGGCATGGAAATTTTTGCCATTGGCCGCGCGACAGCAGCTGCGCTGGCGCAAGCAGGCTTTAAACATGTTGTTTCACCGCAACAAAGCATCGATAGCGAGGGCCTGTTGGCGATGCCGCAATTGCTTCGCGTGGAGGGGCATCATATTATCCTTGTGAAAGGTTGCAGCGAGTTTGGTGGCCGCACGGTGTTGGAGCAAACGTTGACCGCGCGCGGTGCGCGCGTAACGGTACTTGAATGTTATCGGCGTGCGCCAATGGTCCCGAACTTGGCCAAGCGTGAGGCGTTAAGTGAATTACTAGCTTCAGGTGGTGTGCACGCTTTTTTTGCCCTAAGCGTTGAAACACTTGATAGCCTGAACAATATATTTTCAATGATGCAACACACGCCGCAATCGCAAATGGTTTTGTTGGTTCCGCACCCCCGGGTGGCAATGGCAGCGAGAGCACGCGGCTTCGACAGGGTTGCGGAGGTGCCGCTTGCCGAGCCGGCGATGATCAATGCACTTACCGAGTTGAAACCACGGTTACTTAACCCACAGAATTTTTAGGTCATGGACGAATCAGATTCAAACTCTCGGGCATCCCCGTACTTTTCCGGTGTGGGCATCGCGGTATTGGTGGTTACATTGACAGGCCTGATATTGGGACTGTGGGCCTGGTGGGATGGCCGTGACACAGCGCAAACGCTCACACAGACCCTCGGCGTGAAATTGGCCGAACAAAGCAAGCTGCAAACCCAGACCGCGGCGCAGATTGACCAGTTGCTCAAGGACCTGCGTGAGTCGCAAAACCGCGTCGCGCAACTGGAAGGCAAACTCGCCGAATTTCAGGGACAGCGGGTGGCACTCGAAGAAATGTATCGTGACCTTGCGCGTGCGCCCGATGACTGGTTGCTGGCCGAGATCGAGCAAACGCTCAACATCGCCAGTCGTGAACTGGTGCTTGCCGCAAACGTACGTGCCGCGCTGATCGCCCTGCAAACCGCCGATCAGCGTCTTGCACGTGCCGATAAATTGCAGGTGGTGCAATTGCGCCGCGCGATTACGCAGGATATGGAGCGGCTTAAAGCGCTCCCGCTGGTTGATACCGTAGGTATTAGTCTAAAGCTGGATAATTTAATGGCCCTTGCTGCCACGATGCCATTGTCGATTCCTGATTCGATGGCCAGCGGCGCACTTCTATCGCGTGACGCGCGCGTTACGGACCCTGAGGAAAATTTTGCGGTACGTTTCGGTCGGGATCTTTGGTTTGAAATGAAACAGCTCATACGTATTCGCGAGCTGGAGGCGGGTGATCCGGCGTTGCTGTCGCCGCAACAAAGCTATTTTCTGCGCGAAAATCTGAAGCTGCGGTTGCTTTCGGCGCGCACTGCACTGATTGCACGCGATGATGTGAATTACAAAGAAGACATCAAGCTGGTACGCGGGATGATCACCAAGTACTTCGACCCCAAAGCCAAAGTCAACATTAACGCGCTGGCGATGTTGAAGCAATTCGCCGAAAACCCGGTATCAATTGCTCCGCCTGACATCACCGCCAGCCTGAGTGCGGCGCGGGTCGCCCGCGCCGCGCGCGAACGTCCGCAACGGCAATGACCAGTCGTCCCATTCGCTGGGCTTTGTGGGTACTCGCCCTCGCCGCCGTGGCGGTGACGCTGGCGCTGGCGGGACGTTACGGCAGTGGCTACGTGGTCTTTGTGGTGCCGCCCTGGCGTGCAGAAATGTCGATCATGCTATTTGTGATGCTGCTGACGGCGTCGTTCGCCGCTGGCTACCAATTGATTCGTCTCGCGGTGAAAACTTACCGGTTGCCTCGACAGATACGCAAGGGCAAGATCGAGCACGAACGCGCAAAAGCACGAATACTTTTGCTTGAAAGCCTGCAATTACTTTTTTCAGGCGAATTCCGTAATGCAGAAACGCGGGCGCGCACCGCCATGCAGCACGAGGAAACCCGCGATATGGCCGCCGCCGTCGCCGCTTGGGCCGCGTATGAGGGGGGACATTCGAGTGCGGCGGTGCCGTATTTGGATCACATTCGCAATGCTGGCTCGTCACGCATGCGCGATGTATCGAAAGCGTACATGCTGCTGGCCGATGGCAAGTCTGCAGAGGCGTTATCGCTATTGAAGACCCTTGCGGCCAGCGACCCAAAAAATCCAGGGGTGCTGAAAATGAAGGTCGAAGCCGAAGTCGCCGGCAAAGCCTGGGAGGATGTGCTGGTGACACTGGCACCGCTGACGCGCTCGGGTATGCTGCCAGAGGGTGCTGCCCAGCAGATTCGATTGAACGCAGAGCTGAATTTGATCAAGTCGAAACCTGCAAATCCGGAAGCGATTGTAGAAGCCTGGAAAGCGTTTTCCCGGGAATCGCGATTTGATGCGGCGATGGCCGCCACCGTTGCAACGCGACTTGTTTCGATCGGCTGCTTTGATGAAGCAAAGGAGGTGATCGAAGAGACCATTGATGCGCGTGGGATAGAGGGCTGGGACAGTCAGCTCGCTGCCATTTACGCGGCCTGCAAGACAAATTCGACGCTGGCGCAAATCGAGCGCGCGGAGCGCTGGCTGCGGCAACACGCGCGCGACGCCGTGCTGCTCGCAACTTTGGGAAAACTCTGTATGCGCGAGGCGTTGTGGGGTAAGGCGCAGAGCTACCTCGAAGCTAGCGTCGCACTCGAACCGTCGCTGGATGCGCACATGACATTAGCGCGCCTGATGGAACAATTGGGGCGCAACGATGAAGCGATTCGCCACGTGCGGCGAAGCGCGGAGCTCGCCAGCTAAAACAGCCAGATCGAACATGGGCGCGGATCGTGGCAGCATTTCGTCCGGAACGGCCCGCGAAATGGCGGTCTACGTCAAGAACGTGATAAAGAACACACGCACCTTACGCCAACCCCAGCATCAATCCAACATTCTGCAGCGCTGCGCGTCCGGCGCCTTTGCCCAGATTATCCAGCCGCGCAATCAAAACGGCCTGCTCGGTTTTCGTGTTTTCAAATACGAACAGCTCAATTTGGTTGGTGCCGTTCAATGCCTGGGGGTCTAACTCTGCGGGCGGGTCTCCACCGAACAACATTACTTTTACGTGCGGCTTACCAGCGTAATGGGCGTTGAGACAGTCAACTATTTGCTGGCCGCTGACTGTTTTTGGAAATGACCACAAATTCAGCGGTACGTGCAACAGCATACCCTGCCGATACGCGCCCACGGACGGCGTGAACAGCGGCGCATGAAGGAGGCCGGTGTACTTTTGCATCTCCGGCAAATGTTTATGGTTCAGTTTCAGGCCATAAGTAAACATAGTGGATTTGTTATCGCCTCGTTCAAACTCTTCCACCATCTGCCGTCCGCCGCCGCTGTAACCCGATATGCCCCACGTCGTGATGGCATGGTTAGCTGGCAGCAAGCCGGCATCAACCAGCGGA
>JACMOJ010000342.1 GCA_014378085.1 Burkholderiales bacterium
AAACGCGCTTGGCGTGGCGCGCTTTACGGTCACAGGCGAGGGTGGTGCGGCGGCAATCGCGGCCGCGCTGGCGCAGGCATCTGACGCCGTGACCGATGGGCCACGCTGCGAACGCGTGCGTTTGCGTAATCCGCTGGCGTTGAATGAATCGGAGCGCGCGCAGTTTCTCTCGCAGCTACCTGACTTGACGCCACATTCGACCGGCGCACATATGATCGCCGCTTGGAACTGGGCACGGCTGAAGGCGTTGTTCTGGCCGTGGCAACCGCAAAACGTTGCTGCCGCGCGCAAGGTCGATGCACCGGCACCGGTTCGCTTACATGTCGAGGTGGTGGAAATTTTGCGTGCGGGGACGTTGTTCGTGCCGTTATGGCGTGCGGTGCTGTCATCTTCTTGTTATTCGTATCTCGCGCAATTTGGTGGACGCATCCACATACAGTGTGATGACGAGCCGGAACGCATTCGAATCACCAGCCAGCTTGCCGCTTCAATCGGTATCGTTGGGACGATTGCAGGCGCTGAGCAACAATCTTCTATTGGAGTCCGAACATGGCAGAAATAATGCACAAACCATCTATGGTCGACACCGTCGTTACGCCACGACCCGCTTGGTTTACCTCGCTGCAAGTGACGCTGGGCGCAGGCGCCGTGACAGACGACGCCACCGAGCTTGCGTTTTTTGCGCAGGATGTGTTTAGTACCGGCGCACCGCTGTCAGCGGTGATCACACCCGCTTCTGTTGATGAACTGCGGAAGGCGGTGAAGATACTCGCCGCGGCCGATGTCGCCATCGTGCCGCGCGGTGGCGGGCTGAGTTACACCGATGGATTTCTGGCCACCAAACCACACTCGGCACTCATCGATATGTCGCGCGTGAATCGCTTAGTGGAGCTCAACGTTGGTGACCGTTACGTGACGGTTGAGACGGGCATGTGTTGGGGAACGCTTAACGAATTGCTGGAGCCGCACGGCCTGCGCACACCTTATTGGGGGCCGTTGTCCGGTCTGCGCTCGACGGTGGGTGGTGCACTGTCACAAGGCAGCGTGTTTTTGGGCTCCGGTGAACACGGCAGTGTGGGTGACACTGTGCTGTCGATCGAAGTGGTACTTGCAGACGGCAGCATCCTGACAACGGGCAGTGCGGCCGCAGCGGGCATCAAACCATTCTTGCGTTACTTTGGGCCCGACATGACCGGTTTGTTTATTGGCGACGCGGGTGCACTGGGCATCAAGGCGCGCGCGACGTTGAAGCTACTGCCGCGCCAAACGGCAATCGATTTTGTATCGGCTGAGTTCGGCAACCCTCTCGACATGATTGAAGCGATGTCGGAAATTTCGCGACATAACGTTGCGTCCGAGTGTTTCTCGTTTGATCCGGTGTTGCTCGAACAACGCAAGAAACGCATGAGCTTGTTGGCCGACGCCAAGACACTCATGCAGGTGGTGAAACAGTCGGGCTTAAAGGCCGGCTTGGGACTGGTGAAGTCGGGACGCGATTTCGTCGGTGAGGACAAATATTCGGCGCACGTCGCCGTCGAAGGTAGGACCGCTGGCGAAGTGGCGGCCAAGGTTGACATCGCCAAACGGATCTTTGGCCGAAACGGTGTTGCGACCGAAAACTCCTTCCCCAAAGCCTTGCGCGCGATGCCTTTTGCGGCACCAAATTCGATGCTTGGCCCGGCCGGCGAGCGCTGGGTACCGGTGCACGCGATTTTCCCGCACAGCGCTGCGCAACACGCATTTGCCGAGATCCAATCCTTCTTTGCCGGTAAACAAGCGCTGCTCGATGCCCACCAGATTCGGATTGGTTATCTTTGTACGACGGTGGCGCAGCAAGGGTATTTGATTGAGCCGGTGTTTTATTGGAATGATGGGCATACGGCGTATCACAAGCGTGTGGTCGAAGCGGACTATCTAAAGAAGTGTGGCGAACCTGCTGCAAACCCTAGCGCTACTGCGGCAGTTGGAGCATTAAAGGCTGAAACTGCCCAGCTACTGCGGAGTTTGGGCGGTACACATTTTCAGATTGGCAAGTTCTACACCTACCGTGAAGGCCGCAACCCCGCTGCGCTGGCGCTGTTTGACGCCATCAAAAAACACCTTGATCCAAACAGCATCATGAATCCAGGAGTGCTGAAATGAGCGGACCAAGACTGGCACACGGCACGGTTTGTGTGCCATCGCTTGACCAAGCACTAACGTTGTATCGCGACATCTTTGAGCAGACTGTTGTCCATACTGGAACGGTCAGCGCGGCTGAAGCCGAGGCTTGGGAAGCGCCGTCGATTGTGGGTGCCAAGAGTGTTGTCCTACAGCCGCCCAGCAGTGTGCCGGTGTACTTGCGGCTGATTGAGCAAGCCGATCCGGCCGGTTATCAACCCGGCACACACTATGGCTGGGCGGCGCTAGAGTTATCGGTCAAGGATGCGGATGCGATGTACGCTCGCTTAATCGCCGCCAAGACACCCATCATTGCAGCACCGAAGGTGCTCTCGTTCACCGACATGCTGTATCCGATGCAAGCGCGCGGTCCCGGCGGGGAGGCGATCTATTTGAATGAAGTGCGCGGCGATCTGCCATCGAGTGATCTGCCGATGGCCCAGTGCTGGGTCGACCAACTATTCATCGCCGTCATGGGTTGCCGCGACATGGAAGCCTCACTCGCCTACTACCATCAGTTGTTGGGCACCGGTACGGGCGGTCGCTGGGAAATGCCGTATAGCGTCATGAATCTGGCGTTCGGGTTAGACGCCTCGACGGCACACAAACTTGCCACCGTCTCAGATCAGCGCGCGGTGCTATTGGAGGTCGATCAGTACCCGGCGATCGCGACGCCGCGACCTCAGTCGGCCGGCGGCCTGCCGCAGGGGGTAGCGATGATTGGTGTAAAGGTAGGGGTCGGGTCACTACTGACAAACGCGGTTTGGGTTGTCCCGCCGTCGCCGCGCGCTGAAGCACCGTATTTTGGTGCTACCGTCGGGGTAGTTCGCGGCCCGGATGGAGAGTTAACGGAGTTGGTTGGATAGTTTCAGACGAATTCTTGCGCAGCATGGAGATTTATGAGTATCGCACTCTGGAAGTATGCTTTTATCGGTTGTGCCGCCGCGTTTGCGGTGAACGCAATGGCACAGGTTGTAGCGCCTGCGCCAGCACCGGTGTCGGCACTTCCTGCCAAAACCACACAGCAGATGATTGATGAGATTGCGGAGCGCTGGACGGGGGATTACACCAACCAGCGTCAGGTGGATAACAACATCGCTCGCGGCGGCCAAGCGGTGCCGAAATTGACCCGAGATTTACGCAAGATGCGCGTGGTCAAACTCGATGCACCGCAACTTGGTAAGTTGCTGCGAACCGATCGGTCAGCAGACAGGTTGGCGTTTGGAAAGGAACGTTATGCCGCTACGATGCCGGTGGCAATCTGACCGCCACTTTCCCTTCAGAAATCATCGCGCGGCTGAAAAACAAACAAGGCATCGCGCGGCACCACCAAACCAATGTTATCTGTTGCCGGACGGAAAAGAGCAGGTGATTGAGTCGTTTGGTGAAGTTCGCGACGGACGAATTTCATTCGCCAATGAGCGTGTTGATGGCTGGAGCATGGATGCCGTAGGCGACACCACGCGCCGCATGACGATGCTGAATATGACGATGAAGGATGGTAGCTACGTGCATGAAGTCATTTCGCTGAGTGATGACGGCAAGCAGCGATCACGTGCCACCCAATTTTTGAAGGATGGAAAAATTCTCCGTCGGACTTTAATTGATGAAGAAAAGGTAACCGACGATTGGGGGGCCTATGAAACGGAGCGATCGAAAGCTAAAAGCGCGGAAAAGACGGCTCCAACGCCAGCCGTCGCCCCAAAATAATCGCGCGGCTGGGCGGCAAATGTCGATTGACGGTGAGCGGTGATTACGCATAAAATTTGTCCGGACAACTTTAGGGAGACGGCGATGGCATCTGTTCTTGTTTTGTTTAATCTCAAACCCGGCGCCGATATGGCCGCGTATGAAGCGTGGGCCAAGGCGGGCGATATTCCCCTGGTGCGATCGCTGGGATCCGTGTCCGGTTTCGAAGTCTTGAAGGCAAAAATGTTGCTCGGCTCGGACGCCAAGCCGCCGTATCAGTACGCCGAAGTAATAGAGGTGCCCGATCTTGACGCGTTCTTCAAAGATGTCGGGACGGACGCGGTGCAGGCAGGCTCCAAAGTTTTCCAAAGCTTTGCGGATAGCCCCATGTTTATTGTTTGTGACAACTTATAGGCGAAATCCTGCTGCGCCTGGCCATGCGGCGTTAGAAATGGACTCGAAATGCGCATGTATGTACAGATGCACTTCGGTGTTCTCGTCAATTTCTGCCTTGCCATCGCTCGCGGCGGATTTTGTTTGCGCCCGTTTTAACCAATGGCTTCCGATAGAGATATAGGATTTAGGATTTAGGATTTAGGATAGAGGAAAGAGATAGAGAAATGGCCCAGTACACTGAACTCAAAGGCAAGGTCGCCCTCGTCACTGGCGCGGGCCGCCGCAAAGGTCTTGGCGAAGCCATTGCCCGGCGACTAGCGAGCGAAGGTTGCAAGGTCATCGTGACTGACATTGGCCACGCCAAAGGCAAACAGATGCCGGAGAGTGCGGTAGGGTCACAATCGGAGATGGAGCAGGTTGCGGCCGATATTCACGCTGCGGCGGTTGCCACCGGCAATGGCGGCGCGTGTAGTGCACTGGCGCTGGATGTGCTCGAAGAGTCACAGGTGAAGGCGGCGATCGTAACAACCGTGTCGCGTTACGGCAGCCTCGATATCTTGGTCAACAACGCTGGCATTGGTTATTTGATGAAGCC
>JACMOJ010000343.1 GCA_014378085.1 Burkholderiales bacterium
CAATATCATCAAAAGTGCTGCCGATTCGGTTAGCGACTTACCGTCGATCACCAACGTCGGCACCACGCCTTGCGGATTGAGTTTCAAATACGCCGCGCTGTGCTGCGCATCAGTATCGAAATCGACCAGCTCAACTTTGTGTGGCGCGCCAATTTCAAGCAGCGCAAGATGCACCACCATGCTGGCGCTGCCGGGGGAATAGTAAAGCGTGTACATGATCTCTCCTGAGTTCAGGGATTCAAGGCGATTAAATAGGGTGAATAAACCACGTTCACCTTCTGCGGACGCTTCCCGCCGTGGGAGGGGTGATTGCGCAGGTGACATTGAAAATATTCAATCACCAGATCAATAGAAGCGCACATTTACGTAATTCTATTAATGGAGAGGCTTCTGGAAGATTAATGTCTGGAAAAGCTGGCGAGTGCTGGGGCTTCAAGTTTTTTCGCAGGCAAGCAGCGATTTGCCCACCATTCGGTCAATACATTGTAAAACGACTTGTGCGGTGGCCGATGATGCGTGCGTTTGTTGGCAAAACTCCTCGCTGGCATGCGCGAACCAGCCTTGTCGTTTGCTTGCAGCGCGCACACATCCGCTCCGCTCAAGCCAGCTCGGTGCGCTTCGCTCCGCCTGCCATCGGCACCTCACACCAAAAAACTGATGCCGCCCAGCGCCAGCGAATGGGATGCCCGTGCCCCAATCGCGACCACGCCGGCTAATCCGACCACACGGACGGGCTTAGAACGGTTGATCGTCGTGCTGTCGCGCAGCTGGCCATTTATGTTGTTGCCCCATGACAATACAGGGCCGTCAGATTTCAACGCGAGCATATGCGAGTTCCCGGCGGCAATTGCCGTGATGTCGGTTGCGCCTGCGGCCATGATCGGCGTGCTTAACGCCAGCGTACGCTCTGCGCTAGCCCGATCCGAGTCACTATTGCTGCACGCACGCACCGTGCCGTAGACGTGCAGTGCGATGCTGTGGCTCTCACCGGTACTGATGGATCGCGTTGCCTCAACGGCAACAAATACGGTGAAGTGTGCCGCAAGTGCGATAAACGCACACCGACAATCAGCAAAGTAGACCAACGTAAATGTGGCGAAATGATTTCCAGCCATATTCATTTCCACTTTTCGTGAAACGAGACGCACATAGTCTGATGCTTGGGACGACACCGCATGAATGATCTATCGCGTTTTACAGGCAGTCAACAAAGGCAGGTATCGAGTAGGCAACATTTTTTTACTGGCATGATTTAACTTGCGCAACCTGCTTCTCACCACGGACCCATCGCCCTGCTGATCCCACCCGTCGTCACCGTCATTGGTCCGGATCGGCTTGGGATCGTCAGTGCCGTTTCTGATAAAGCCGTTGAGTTTGGTATTAGCTGGACCGACAGCCTCATGGCCAATTTTGAGATTGAATTTGCGGGCATCGTGCAACTGCAAGTGCTGGCGCGCCGGTATCACCTGCGTCGACGCACAGGTGCTTGCTGCGCCGCAATGGCGGCCCAGGACGCTTGACGATGATGCCGTCCAGAACGGCTTCCAACTGACTGACATCATGTCGATTGGTTCCGGTCACGATGATCGACAGCGGGACACCACGACCGTCCACCAGCAGGTGTCGCTTGCTCCCATTTTTCCCCCCGATCCGTCGGGTTCGGCCCAAAAGCTTCTTGAGTTAGCGGTGCCGTCATCATTGCCCCATCGATACTCTGCCTTCGCCACGCGCTGCCTTCAAGGTCGTCATACTCTGCCAACCCGGTTTTCCATAGGGCTTTGAACACGCCGACTTTCTACCACTCAAGATAGCGCTGGTGAATCGCGCACGCGCTACCGAAGCGTTCGGCTGGTAGCGCCTTCCACTGACAGCCCGTGCGCAAGACGTAAACGATGGCTTCAAACACCAGTCGCGCAAGGGTGCTGCCGTCGCGATGCGCACTAACGTGCATGCGCTTCTCGGTCGTATCAAGGAAACCACGTCGCAGTTGGTATTACCGATCGTTGGCGAGAAACCGCCGTGCACATCATCTGGCAAATTTTAGCGTGCAAACCGCAAAATCAAGTCAAAGCTTTAGCCGAGCGGCAATTGAGTGGTGATACTGGTCACTAACGTTAGAATTGGGATATGACGCTTTACGCACTTTTGCTATTGATCCATTTGTTGGCCACCGTCGTATGGGTCGGAGGAATGGCGTTCACCTTGTTCTGCCTGCGACCAGTAGCCATCGCGGTGTTGCCGCCGCCGCAACGCATCCCGCTCATGCACGCGGCGCTGGAACGTTTCTTCAAAATCGTGGTAATGGCGATTGCGCTTTTGCTTACCACTGGGGTAATCATGATCATCACAATTGACACCAAGAACATGTCTGTCGCGTGGATGTGGATGGTGGGACTAGGTGTCGTCATGATGAGCGTATTTTTTCATCTTCGCGCCGCACCGTTTTCCCGCCTGGGTAAATGTGTGGAAACGCAGGACTGGCCGGCTGCCGCGAAGCAACTTGAGCAGATTCGTTTGGGCGTGATGTGGAATTTGACCATCGGACTGGCAATTATTGCCGTCATGAAGCTCGGCAGATACTGAACACAGGCGATTCATGCTTTCTACTGAGTGCCTGACGACGGTCAAATCGCGTTTTGAATTTTCCCCGGTTGGCAAGTCTGTCGGCAATCTCACCATCGGACGCGGGCGCGCGCCGGTGGGCGCGCTGGGACCAAATCCGGCGGTTGTGCCGATCTTTGTCGCCCTAATTGAAAACAAAATCGCCAGTGGCTCGCTCGGTGTCAAGGAGTGCGAAAAACTGACGAGCCTGTTCAAGATCATTGAGGTGCAGAAGATCGCGCTGGTTTTCTACATCGATTCAGCGGGCGCGCGCGTATCCGAGGGCTTGGTGGCGCTCGGCGCCTTCAGACACATGTATCGTGCGGCAGTAAGTGCGGCCTCGGCCGGTATTCCCATCACGGTGTTTTGCGGTGCCAATTGTTTCGGCGGCGCCTCGATGCTTGCAGCGCTCGCGACAAAGCGCGTCTATTCGGCCAACACCCGATTTGCGATGTCCGGTCCATCAATACTCGCGCAGGCGGCAGGTTTTTCAGCGCTGGACGAGGCCTTCATTGCGATGTCGATGGCCGCCATAAGTGGAGAATCGCGTGCGAAGCTCGGCGATGCTGAAATGATGACAACAAGCGCAAACGCGATGGTCGCTCCGATGGGAGTCGACATGGTTGCCTTTGATCGGCATCACCTTTTAGGCGCTCGGTTGGCACAAATGAAGTCCGCGGCCAGGCCCGGCCGCACCGAACAAATCGAGCGCAAGGGTCTCGTCAAACTCTATCCCCAAGGCTACCGTCTTGAAGAACACAACGGCGTGCTGCGTGGCGAAGCGCAGTGTGACGGGCGCAGCGTCACGCTCGCCGGTTTCATCGGTGGTGGCGCGCTTGGTGCGGAGCGCGCGTGGGCTCAAGCTGACGCGTTTTGGAAAA
>JACMOJ010000344.1 GCA_014378085.1 Burkholderiales bacterium
CCAGTGCCGGGCTCGCCTTTAATCAGCAGTGGCCGCTGCAGGGTAATCGCCGCATTAACCGCAAGCGTGAGATCTTGCGTTGAGATGTAATTCTGGCTACCGGTAAACTTCATATGGTTTCTGGACGTTGGGGACGTAAGTTAGTTAATCAATCGGTATCTATTATAGGAGTTCGACATGCGCGATAACCCCCGCAACTTTCTTCGTCGCCCACTTGGTTCCACTGCGGCAGCGGCAGCGTTGATGGTCGGCACGTTTGCATTTGCCCAAACCAGCGTGACGATTTATTCCAGCGCTCAGCCTGGCACGCTGTCAACGGCAACTTTTAAGAGCGGCGGCGAGTATGGCGGCGTACCGGGCTACGCAGTGGTCCGCCAAGAGCAGTCCTTTGATCTCACGCGCGGGCGCACCATTGTGCGCATTAGTGATGTCCCGGCGCTCATTGACCCCACCACGGTGTCGTTTGAATCGTTGACAGACCCGTCGGGCACACGGGTGGTCGAGCAAAACTTTGAATTCGATCTGACCAGTACCCGCAAGTTACTCGAAAAATATCTCGACCGCGAGGTGACTGTTGAGCAAGTTCGCGGCAACACCGCCGAATCGATTACCGGCGTGTTGCTGTCTGCGCGGGAAGGCATGGTACTCCGACTTGCCGACGGCAGCATTCGCACCATCAGCAATGTCAGCGGCGTGCGCCTAGCGAGTTTGCCCGGTGGCTTGATCAGCAAACCGACGCTCGTTTGGGACCTCGCCGCTGAGCGTGCGGGCTCCCATAAAGCGCGTTACGGCTACCAAACTCAGGGTATCACCTGGTGGACTGACTACAACCTGACGCTCAACGAAGATAACAACAACTGCAAGCTCGATGTTGGCGCATGGGTCACCATCGTCAACCAAACCGGTGCCACCTTTACTGATGCAAAGCTCAAACTTGTCGCGGGAGATGTCCAGCGCGCCCAGCCACGCGCTGCCGGCGACAACGCCTACCCCGCGTCTGTACGCACCATGGCTAAGTCGGAGGCGACTGGGTTTGCTGAAAAGTCTTTTTTTGAGTACCACCTCTACACACTGGGGCGACCAACCACCCTCGCCAACAACAGCACTAAGCAAATCGAGCTATTTCCAACCGCGCGCGCGGTGCAGTGTGAAAAGTCGCTGGTCTACTACGGCCAAGCCGGTTGGTTTAACGGCTATTACGGCGCGCCGATGACCGATCGCAATTTCGGCAACCAATCAAACAAAAAAGTGGACGTGTACCTGCGCTTTAAGAATCGCGAAGATAACAAACTTGGCATCCCACTACCGGCCGGAAAAATCCGCGTGGCGAAACTCGACACCGCTGATCAATCGCTGGAGTTTATTGGTGAAGACCTGATTGATCACACCGCACGCAACGAAACCATTCAACTAAAGCTCGGTAGCGCCTTTGACGTGGTCGGCGAACGTCGACAAGTAGATTTTCGTGCCGACAATGCGGCCAAGTGGATGGAAGAAGATATTGAAATCAAGATTCGCAATCAGAAAGATGTGTCCACGGCGGTGATTATCAAAGAGAACCTCTACCGCTGGGCGAACTGGACCATCAAAACCAACAGCAGCAACTTCGAAAAAATCGACGCACGTACCGTGCACTTTCCACTCGTCATCGCCAAAGGTGCAGAAGCCACCGTGCGTTACACGGTGAGGTATACCTGGTAGGTCTGGGTTTCTAGCGTTCTGGCTTTACTGCTGCACGGCTTTACGGCTCGGCGTAGGATTCACCGTTACGCCGAGTCGCGGGCTCTAACGTGTTGGTCGAGAATATTTTTAACGATCGCAAACACGTGCGCCGAGTAAAGCAGCCCGACGTGCCCAACACCATCGACCACGATATTGTCCGCCCAACTGAGCCGAGAGGTCTCGGGCGGATACGCCAAGTCGTCATTGGTGGTGTAAATCGACCACGCGGGAAGTGTTGTGTGTGCCATCTGCGTTTCCGACTGCGCCAGTCGCGCCAGCCAATCACTTTGTCGTCGTATTTCCCGCACACAAACGCCCAAACCAAACGTCGCCAAAGCACTGCCGTGGTGTGGCGAACCCAGACTCATAAAACCGGCGATGCGCTGCGTTCCGCTGAGTTGCGTGTTTTGTTGCATGCTTAGTTGCCTCATTTGCTGCCTGTCTTGCTGCATATAAGCGCGGGTGACCAATCCACCCATGCTGTGGGCAATAACAAAGACCTGCGATGCCCCCGTCAGCTTACAGACCTCCTCGATACGTGTCGCCAGCTGTGTGGCGAGGCGATCGATAGACGCAAATGGCGGCGAAAGGTCAACGCTAAACACTGGCCCGACGCTGGCCTGCTGTAGTCGCTGGCGAAATTTGACCCACATGCCGCGGTTCGAGCAATAGCCGTGCACAAGCAGGATCGGCGTTCCCGTCCCGACGACTAACGGGTCGGCACCCATGACGTAGTCGGCAAACGGCTGGCTCCAGTTAAAACTAATCAGCCGTGCCGAAAACTCACTTACCCACGCTCTCCACGCCGACCCGGACGGTTGGCTTATGCCTTCCCGCCAGCGCAAAAAACTTGCCACGACAAAGCTCCCGGTCGCGTGTGAGGCGCGCCACAGCGATGCGATCAGCACCACCGTGGTAACCATCACCAATGCGGAACTGCCTCGCCCATTCATCCACCACAAGAGCAACACATAAACCGCAAGTTCAGTGCCCAATGCGAGGCGCAGCAGAGCTTGTATCATTTCAGCGGTCCGAAAACTTTAAGTAGCCACAGCACCGCCATCCCAGCACCAAGCGTGGCAAAGATGTTCCGCGTGCGCCATGCCACTGCGGCTGCCACCAGCGCAGCAACGATTCGGTAGGTATTCACAAATTCCCCCGGCCCCAAGTCGCGAAACATGACGTCAGGCAGGATCAAGGCGGGCAATACCGCCGCGCCGACAAATTTCAGCGCGCGATTTAACCACATCGGCACACGGGTCTTCGCCGGCAGCACGATGAATGACGCACGCGCCGCGACCGTCACCAGCCCTGCGCCGATCACGGTGGCTACACCGACCCAATCCGCTGCGATGCTCATGACATTCCCCTTGCCTGTTTATCTTGTCGGTAGTCTAGCCAGGTGCCGATCGCCACCCCGGCAAACGCCGCGGTAATCAAGCCAAGTTTCATGGGTAATCCGGCAGTAAAAAATGCGGCGACTAGCGCCACAACGGCAGTGAGCCAATGCGTGCGTGTGGTCAATGCCGGAAACACCAGCGCCAAAAACACCAGCGGAATCGCAAAATCGAGCGCCCATTGCTTGGGCACCATCGTGCCGGCAAAAATGCCAATTGCCACCATCGTGTTCCACGTCAACCATGTCGGTACCGCCCCGCCAATATAGTAGGCGTCGATATGTTTGTGTGATCCATCAGGGGTGAATCGCGCATTTACCAGCGCAAACAAATGATCCGTCAAGCCGTACGACAACAGCCACTTGCGAGGTGTGGAAAGCTCGCGAAAGAAAGGCGCAAGGCTCGCCGAATACATCACAAACCGAAGGTTTACGACCAGCACGGTGGCGAGCACGATGGGCAGCGGCGCGCTCTGCACCATTAAGGCAATCGCGGCGAGTTGTGAGGCCCCTGCGTAAACGATGATCGACATCGCCAAGGCGAGCCACGGGTCCATGCCCGCCGCGGTGGACGCGGTGCCGACAATCAAGCCAAAGGGGATGAGCCCAACCACCGAAGGAAAGGCGTCCTTTGCGCCTTGGGTATAGGCCTGCTGCCGAGTTTGCACTTGCGAAGAGAGATAGAAAGAGCGGATAGGACTAACATTTTAAGCGTTAGCGACGGCGCTGATGACTTTCAATCAAAAACCTGACTATGCGTGCCAAAATATCGGCGTGGTCCTCTGGTGCAATCTGGTGCAATCTGGTGCTTATCTGGTACTTATCTGGCACTTATCTGGCACACACGCACGGCAGCAGAAATCCCCAACCGCCCACCACACCACTTTTTTGCCGGCCAACAATGATCCTTTACGCTTCCGCAATCTTCGTTTCTGCCTTCTTGTTGTTTCTGGTCCAGCCAGTCATTGCCAAACAAATCCTGCCGTGGTTTGGTGGAACGGCCGCGGTTTGGACAACCTGCCTGGTCTTTTTCCAAAGCACGCTGCTGCTGGGCTATTTCTACTCGGACTGGTCGACCCGCAAGCTTACGCCGCGCAACCAAGCCATCCTGCATGTCACCCTAGTGGCGTTAACGCTACTGTTGCTGCCGATCATCCCCGACGCCGCGTGGAAACCCGCTGGCGATGAAGAGCCAACGCTCCGGATTATCCTGCTGCTCGCAGCCACTATCGGGCTCCCCTACTTTTTGCTATCCACCACCAGTCCGCTGATTCAAGCCTGGTTTTCGCGCAGTTATCCGGGACAAAGCCCCTACCGCTTATTCGCCTTATCCAACCTCGCCTCGATGCTGGCGCTGTTGGGTTATCCGTTTCTGTTTGAGCCGAACATCGCGACCCGCGATCAGGCCATCGGCTGGTCGATTGGGTTTGCCGCCTTTGCGGTATTGATTTCCGGTGCCGCTTGGTATGCCCTCACCACGCAACGCGAAGTCGCGCCGGTGGCCGCAGCCATGGAGGCCGATGTGCTTGCCCCAACGTGGCGGGAAAAACTCTTGTGGATTGTGCTTTCGGCGATCGGCTCAATCCTCTTGCTGGCGATCTCAAACCACCTAACGCAAAACATTTCATCGATTCCATTGTTGTGGGTCGTGCCGCTCGCGCTTTACCTGTTGACCTTCATCCTCACTTTCGACGGCAAAGGCATGTATCAACGCACGCTCATTCTGCCACTGCTCGGCGTACTCCTGATTGGGATGGGTTGGACACTTGCCGACGCCTCATTACACTTTCAATTGAAGTGGCAGATTGGTATTTTCTCGGCGGGACTGTTTGTGGCCTGTATGTTCTGTCACGGCGAATTGGTCGAGCGCAAACCGCATCCCAAATTTCTTACCCAGTTTTATCTGATGATCTCGGTCGGCGGGGCGTTGGGTGCGGCGCTGGTGGGCATCGTCGCGCCACTCACACTACCGGCTTATTACGAGCTGGAGCTCGCACTCATTGCGCTCGCCGCCTTGGCGACCTGGCTTTCGTGGAGCATGTGGTCGGGTGACCGTTACGCGCCAGCGTGGCTGACTTACGCCGCAAAAGCCGTCGGCATTGTGGTTTGCGGCTTTTGTGTTGGCGCGACGGTGATGACCGTGCGCAGCTACAACGACAATGTGGTCTATAAGACGCGCAATTTTTACGGCACGCTGCGGGTCAAGGAGTACGTACCACCGGAGGTCGAGCATCGGCGGCGGTCGCTGGTTCACGGCGCGATTCTGCACGGTGATCAGTACATGGACCCGCCGTACAACCGATCGGCGACCACCTATTACAAAACGAAATCTGGCATCGGCCTGACTTTGCTCGCCAAGGAACAAATTAATCCGGGGCAGCCGCGTCGCGTCGGCTTGGTGGGCCTCGGCGCGGGCACACTCGCCACCTACGGCAATAAGGGCGACACGTTTCGTTTCTACGACATCAACGCGGCGGTAGTCGAGATTGCAAACCGCGATTTCACTTACCTCAAAGAGTCCGAAGCGAAAATCGAAGTGGCGCTTGGCGACGCGCGCCTCAATCTTGAACGCGAGCCGGTGCAAAACTTTGATGTGTTAGCCATTGACGCGTTCTCATCGGATTCCATCCCGGTGCATCTCATTACCTTGGAAGCGCTGGATATTTACGCCAAACATATGCGGCCGGAAGGCGTGATTGCGTTTCACGTGTCCAATCGCTTTCTCGATTTGAAACCGGTTGTGCAAATGCTGGCGGATAAACGCGGCTGGCATGCCGCGTGGATTCGCGATACCTACGAAGACGGCAGCACCACTAGTGACTGGGTATTGCTCACGCGGCACAAACCGTTCCTGCTTCGCCGCGACATAGTCGAATCGAGCTACGTGATTCCGCCCGAGCCGGGTTGGCGGGTGTGGACGGATGACTTCAACAACCTGCTGCAAGTCTTAAAATGACCACCGTCACCCCGTCCCGTGAATGCCAGCCCTGCACCGCTTGTTGTGACGGCTGGGTGCGCATTAATGTATTTGACCAGCCTGTGCTGCCCGGCAAACCCTGTCCGCACTCGTCCGGCCCGCCGAGCAAATACGGCGGCCGGAGTGGGGGTGGGGGTGGGGGTGGGGGCGGGAGCGGTTGCAAAATTTACGCGGAGCGTCCCGTAGATCCCTGCGTGAATTTCAGCTGTGGTTGGGTAGATAAGGCGAGCCACTTACCGGGGTGGATGAAACCCAATGAAGCAAAAGTGATCGTATTGCCGGCGTGGACCATCTGGCGCACCTTTCCGGTGGACCTCGCCCTACCGGTGGGGCCGATGGTGCCGCACAAAGCGCTGAAGTGGCTGCAGCAATATTCCAAAGAACAATTTCGCCCCCTGATCTACACCGAGCAAGAAGTTGACCGTAACGGCCACTTCACCGGTGAACAACGTGTGTTGGGTTTTGGCCCACCGACGTTTCAGCAAGAAATGGCCGATCTGGTGCGCGACCGGAGACTCGGTTGACCACGACGTTGCGAGGAGGGCAACAGCATGTGCAGCGCGTGCAGGGCGCGCTGCCCGCTCAGAGTCCTCAACCCAACGCCCTGACCTCGCTTTGGTCACACCTCGCTGGCCGCAC
>JACMOJ010000345.1 GCA_014378085.1 Burkholderiales bacterium
GATGAGCAAACCTTTAAAAGCGGAGAACACTATGAATTTTTCATTTAAAACAAAGCGTGACCGACGCCTTGCCGCCGCTGCCGTCGTATTAGCAGCAGCGTTGGGGCTGGTCGCCTGCCGCGGCGATAACGACGGTGGATCGTCAGCAGCAGCCCCCCCACCCCCACCCGCCACTACGCCGGCTAGCATTCCGACATCAGCAGGCGCGAGTGTTCCGGCGTTTGTCATATACGCGGCGACATTACCGCAAAACGACAATCAGGAGCCACTGTTGGCGGACGCAGTCGCCACACCAACGTCCGAGACTGAGGAGCCGATTGCTGTGTAATCGGCGCTATCGCGTGTAGTTGCACGTAGTTGCACGTAGTTGCACGTATTCGCACGTAGTCGCAATTTTCAACGGGGCAACACATCATTGGTTGCCCCGTTGCTCGTCATGTCAAGTTATGCTGGCGTTCAAACGAATTTAGCAGCGTTTTTACAAGTCCCCATCAATTCCCATTACCCAAACTCGTTTACCCGCGGCTACTCCCGGAAATATTTACTGGGAAACGCCCGTCGATATTAGACGTTGAAATTTTTCTACTCCTGCATCATCTTCCAATATTGATACTTGAGTGTTGCCGCACAGCCAACAATCATCGCGGCCAACGCAAAAAACGAGCCCACTGCGAGTGTCGATAAACCCGTCACACCTTGCCCGATCGTGCAGCCCATCGCCGTGACGCCACCGACCCCCATGAGTACCGCGCCCAGTAGATGATTGCGGGTGTCTTCGACGCCAGCAAACCCTTCCCAGCGAAATCGTTTGAATACCAATGAGTAAACAAACGCGCCCAAAATCATGCCCGCCACCGAGGCGATGCCGAACGTCACTGCGAGCGATTTATCACTCCACAACATCAGCAACTCCAGCGAGTAGGCGATCGGCGCGACGAAGGTGATGGACTCTGCCGTGCGGCTGTTGGTGCCAAAGAAGACCATTTCGAGCGTCTCCGGATTTTCACCAAAGCCGAGCTTGGCGGTGATATACCAGCCGGCTATTGCAGCGAGCCCATAACCCAAGCCGCCGAGCCAGCCATCGAGAGACGAGCGAAATTCACGGCTCGCAAGCACCCAAATTAGCATCGCGCCCGCGACGACCGATGCTGCACCAATCTGCCCAGCCTTCTTGGTCACGCCGAACATGGTAGCCAACAAGCTACCAAATTCCTGTGTGGCGACACCGGAAGCCGAAAGATCAATCGCCACCTTATCGATGGACGCAACACGCCATACGCCGAACAGTCCCTTCATCGTCATGTAGGCCGCGATGCCAAGAAAAATGAATACCACAATGGATTTCACATTCCCACCACCGATACGAACCAAGGTACGACTGCCGCAACCTGAAGCGAGTGTCATGCCGATCCCAAACAGGAGCCCGCCGACAATATAGGAAAGCCAGGTGACGCTGGGACGAACGTAAAACGCTTTTGATAGGTCAATGATGTTCAGTGCATACAGCGTTTGCGCCCCAACGATTGCCACCGCCATCGCTAGCACCCACATGCGCATACGTGACCAGTCGTTCATGTTCACGATGTCAGAGACTGCGCCTAATGTGCAAAACTGTGTGCGTGCGGAAATGGCGCCAAGCACAAAGGCGACAGCAAAAGATAACCACGCAACAGTGGTGGCCAAATTAGTTACAGCAGAAGTGGCGGAATTCATTACTTTATTTTACGCGGGTGCAGCTGGTTGCGCCCGACGGATACCGTCACGCCCTACCCGCTTCCTGAGGAAACTGCGCGTACTAAGCGTACTAAGGGTCCGAAAGGTTATTAAAGGCTACTAAAGGCTACTACGCGTACCGAGTGGGATCGGCGACATCAGCGGCTGCAAATCCCTCGCGTCGAAGTCGGCAGGCGTCACATCGTCCACACGCGCGACCGGTCGCATCGGCTTGGTAACACGACACGGTTATGCCGTAGTCCACGCCGAGCCGAATTCCCTCCATCACAATGTCGGCTTTTGACATGTGAATGATTGGCGTATGGATGGTGAGTTGTGCGGCCTCATTTTCGGCTTCGACCCCCGCGCGAGTCGCGAGCCGCGCCATGGTTTGGAAGGCGGCTACGTACTCTGGACGGCAATCCGGATAGCCCGAATAATCCACCGCATTCATTCCAGCAAAAATACTAGTTGCGCCCAACGTCTCCGCCCAAGCTAACGCCAGCGACAGAAAAATCGTGTTCCGCGCCGGAACATAGGTCACGGGGATGTCACCGCTTGGGGTCGCGGGTACGTCCACCGGCACGTCGATCGTGTTGTCGGTTAGCGCGGACCCACCCCACTGGGTTAAATCAAACTTAAGTACGCGATGCTCCTTCGCTCCGAGCGTTGCGGCGACGCGTGCGGCAGCATCGAGCTCGACCTTGTGGCGTTGCCCGTAATCAAACGACAATGCAAAGGTTTCAAAACCACGCTCGCGCGCCATTGCCAGCACCGTGGCGGAGTCCAACCCGCCCGACAGCAGCACCACCGCTCGTTTGGGTGCGCTATTAAACGTCATACACCTCTCCGTTCGCCCCAGATGACTTTATGCAGCTGGACTTGCATGCGAACCTTCAGCTTGTCGCGCAGGATCCACTCGGCAAGTTTGCGGTAATCGACCTCTTCAAATGCCGGCGAAAAAAGCACAGGGCAAATCTCGTTCAGCTTTCTGTCAAACAAGATGGCCTTGGCCCAGTGGTAGTCGTCTTCTGAGGTCAGCACAAACTTGATCTCATCGGTCTGACGTAAATGGACCAGATTTGTCCATTGATTTCTTTCGACCTCGCCGGAGCCCGGTGTCTTGATATCGACAATTCGTGACACACGCACATCAACCGTTGACACATCGATTGCGCCACTTGTCTCCAGCGAGACCGAGTAGCCTGCATCACACAAGCGTGTGAGCAATGTCACACAACTCTTTTGCGCAAGTGGTTCGCCTCCCGTCACACAAACGGTTTGGGCCCCGTGTGTTGCAATTTCTGCCATGACGTCATCGATGGTTCGCGTCTTGCCTTCATGGAAGGCATAGGCGGTGTCGCAATAACCACAGCGCAATGGGCAGCCGGTCAACCGAACAAACACGGTCGGTAAGCCGACGCGTGACGACTCACCCTGCAGCGAAAAGAAAATTTCATTAATACGAATTTCGTTAATACGTGTGCGCACAAACTCGCTCGGCTTGGCAAATGCGATGCCGCGCGTTGGCGTTTGCACCAAACTCACGTTGCGCCGCCTTCGGCCAAGATGTGCGTTGCGCTGCCTTCGGCCAAGATGTGCGTTGCGCTGCCTTCGGCCAAGATGTGCGTTGCGCTGCCTTCGGCAGCGCGGTCAGCGGCAGGAATCAATCTTGTCAACATGGCGAGGGCTTACTAGCGGCGCAGGCCGGAGAGTCGCGTTCGCGCCTTGGCGGCGGCGTCTGACCCAGGATACTTAGCAATGATGTCTTCGTAGCTGTTGCGTGCGGAGCCGGCATCACCCATCTCTGCTTGCACACTGGCAATCACCAGCAGCGCGTCGGGTGCCTTTGCCGAATCCGGATATTTTTTTATCAGCGCCTCTTGGGTAGCACGCGCCTCGCGAAGGTCTTTGAGATTGAACTGAGACAGCCCCAACCAATAAAGCGCATTCGATACCAGTTGGCTCTGCGGAAAGTCTGTCGTGAACGTATTGAAGGCTCTCAAGGCCGCCGCAAAATCGCCACGTCGGAACGCATTTGAACCGACATCGTAGGACTTATTCTCGCGTTCGCGCGCCGCGGCTTCAGCAGCAGCGATTGCGGCAAAATTGCTTGGCACTAGCACCAGCGGGGCGTTTGGCGCATTAATGCCTGAAATCGCGCTACCTGCTTGCACTTTCGGGGCTGTCGCGCCAACGGCAGAGGCAGCGGCTGCGCTGGCGGACGGCGCCACCGAAGTGGGTGCGCCAAAACTTACCGCCGGCGGCACGCTGGATGTTGGCGCGGTGCTACCCTCCATCGCCCGCAGACGGGTATCGATATCGACATAAAAATCACGCTGGCGCTTTTGCAATTGCTCGTTCTGATTTGCCAACACTTCTGTCTGCCCCCGGAGCCGCGCAATTTCCGCATTCAACAACTCGATCTGGTTGAGCAGCTGGATGATGCCAAGGTTCTTGATCGACTCCTCTAGCCGCAAAAACTTGGCGTCGTTGTCTTGGTTCTGCACCTCAACTTTTTCCGCCAGCAACTTGATGCTTCTGCGCGCTTCGTCATCATCAAACAAGCCGGCGTGGGCAATCGTCGAGATAGCCCCCAGTGCGGCAACAATAAAAAAGGCGACAAATTGTTTCATGTTGAAAGACCTTAAATTACCAGATTATGCGATTGAGACGCCGCAATGCAGCGCAATAAAGCGCGTCGACGGGCGAAAACAACGTACGCAGCAACAGCGACGCGAGCTCTCGCGACTGGGTCGCTCAACCGTGCAACAACCTACTCGTTGTCGTACACAATCTCGACTCGTCTGTTTTGCGCCCACGCCTCTTCCGTACTGCCCTGCGAACGTGGTTTGTCTTCACCAAAACTGACGGTCTCCATACGATCGTTGCCAACACCCAGCAAGTTCATCGCCTTGCGCACCGCGTCACCACGACGCTGACCAAGCGCCATGTTGTACTCACGCGAGCCACGCTCGTCAGCATGTCCTTCCAAGCGAATTTTGCGGCCGCGATTGTCCGCCAAGTACTTGGCGTGCGCCTGCACAACGGCTTGGAACTCAGACCTCACTGAATCTTTATCGTAATCAAAATAGATGATTCGCTTGGAAAGGATGTTGTTGGGATCATTGAGTGGGCTTAACGTCGGCGTCGCGACCTGCGCGACCGGCGTCGTGGTGGTGGTTGGTGCCGTCGATGTGGTTGTCGTCGCTGATGCGCTACGGGTTTCAACCGGAACATCTTTTGCCGGCTCTTTACTCGCGCATGCTGCCAGCAACACGGCTGCGATAGCGGTCAAGGCGAATGAGAGATTTCTTTTCATCTTAGTACTCCTTCAATAAATTGACCCGCAATGCAGACCAAAGGTTAAGACGACCAACGCAGCGCGGCTGAACGATAACACCGCACAGCCGAGACTACCTATCCGACCTTAACGTTACACCAAATCTATCTTGTCGCGGGCGCGGTCTGCGGGTAAGGGCCCCACGCCGGCTCACGCACGTCACCATTTTGCGACGTTAAACGTTGCTTGATGCGCCCATCCACAGACACCGACCCCAAGCTGCCTTTACCCGCCACTTTGGATTCGAACAAGATGCTGCGACCGTTAGGCGAAAAGCTCGGACTATCATCACGCGGGCCATCGGTAAGCACGCTAATGATGCCGCTGGCGAGTTCCAGCGTCGCAATGCGCAATCGGCTCGCAGCATCTCGCGTCACAAACGCGACTAATTTCCCGTCGGGACTCAAACGCGGACTAGTGTTGTAGTTGCCTTCAAAGGTGAGGCGCTTAACGCCCAACCCCGCGCCCAACCCCGCGCCCAACCCCGCGCCCAACCCCGCGCCCAACCCCGCGCCCAACCCCGCGCCCAACCCCGCGCCCACCCCCGCGTCGCCACCCGCGACCGGCACAGAGTACAGTTGCGGCCCACCGGAACGATCTGAAAAGAAGATGATCGATTTACCATCGGGCGTGAACGATGCGCCACTATCGATTGAACTACTCTGCGTCAGCCGCCGCGGTTCTCCGCCGCTAGCCGGCATTACGTATATCTGCGACACCGCATCACGTGATAACGCGACCGCGAGTTGGCTGCCATCCGGCGACCAAGATGGCGCATAGTTATCCCCTTTGAAATTTGCCACCACGCGACGTTGCCCAGTCAAAAGATCTTGTACGACCACATTCGACTTGCGCGATTCGAAGGTCACATAGGCAAGTTTGTTGCCGTCGGGAGACCACTTCGGGCCACCGATCGGCTCCAACGAAGACAATACAGTCTGCGGGTTAAAACCATCCGCATCGGCCACCTGCAACTCAAATCTTGGGCCGCGTTTTAGCACATACGCAACCTTGGTCGAAAAAACGCCGCGTTCCCCAGTCAGCTTTTCATAAATCTCATCGGATACTCGATGCGCGGTCCCGCGAAATTGGGTGGCCGAGACCACGATTGAGCCGGACGCAATTTGCGTCTGCTTTGGCACATCAAACAATCGGTAACGAATTTCATAACGACCGTCTGGCTGCGCCGTAATACCGCCAATCAATAGCGCCTCGGCGCTGCGGCTCGTCCAATCGACAAAGTTAACCTCCGATGGCTCGGTGGGCAGCACGCTGATCGCGCCCGTTGTGACAATTCTGAATAGGCCGGTGCGCGCAAGGTTGTTGATGATGATGGGCGTGAAGTTTTGCGGTGCCTGCGCCTCGCCACGAAACTCAACAATGGCCACCGGAATTTGCCGCCCCGCACTGGTGGTGACATCAATCGTCAGTTGCGCGTGGGCCACCACGGACCAAAACATGGCCGTGAACAACAAGCCTGCTAACAGCCCCACCATGTTGTACATAGAAGTTTTTTTCATCACTACCGTTCGTGCTTGATATTCAATAAAAGTTCGCGCTGCCGACCAAGTATTTCAGGATTGTCCGGCACCGGCCACTGGCGTATGCCATTAATTGCCCGCTCGACTGCCTCATCATAGGCGCGATTGCCCGATGCATTAGCCACTGTCGCCTCAAAAACCGTGCCGTTGGTCAACAATCTAACGCGTACCTGAATGATCGGCTGGCCCGTAACACTGTCGGGAATATTCGCACGGTTACGAATTAACGCGGCAATTTTGCCAGTGTAGTCGCTAACCGCTTTATCACGCGCACTCTGCGCTGCTGCCGCGCGCGCCTCTGCCTCGATACGAAGTTTGTCCACTTCACCTTTCCGTTTGGCGTCTTCGGCCTTGCGTTGTTTTTCCTCTTCGGCCTTGCGCTTATCTTCACCGCGTTTCTGCTCTTCCCGCTTCTTCAGATCCGCGGCGAGCTTCTCGTCTTTTTCGCGTTTGAGTTTCTCTTCACGCTCTTTTTTCGTCTTGAGCGCAATATCGGATTTACTTGGCTCAACTACCTTTGGCTCTAGCGTTGGCTTCGCGACCGGTTCGCGCGGGGGAGCTGGTGCTTCCGGTGAAGATTTAGGTGGGGATTCAGGCGGCGATTCAGGCGGCGATTCAGGCGGTAATGCAGGCGGTAATGCAGGCGCTGGATTCACCGCCGGTGGCAGCGCACTCCACAGCTCGGCGGACAGCGGCGAGGGCGGCTTCACCTGCCAAGAAACGCCAAAAATAATGAGCGCAAAAAAACCGACGTGCACCACGATTGCAAAGGCGCCAGCCATTGCCCGTCCAGGTTCTCGCCGCGCGTTGACGACCGAACGTCCGGTTGCGGAAAGTTTCGGCGGCAAGTGGGGCGGAAGCGCAGCAGCCATCGGTAGATGAGTTAAGCCGAATTATGTTGCGGGCTTGGCCAGCAAACCAACCCGTTTGATTTGGCCTTTTTGTAGTGTATCGAGAATACCGATCACCACTTCATAACGCAGGTCTTTGTCGGCCGAGATCACTACGGCTTGATCCGCATGTTTTGCTTGGATGGCCTTGACGGCACCGAGCAACTCGGCCTTCCCCACGCTCTGCTCGCGCCCACCTTGCTGACGATCGACCAATGTAATGCCACCATCTTTCGCAATCCTAATCTCCAACGGTGCAACGGTGGGGTTGAGCGCCTGTCCGACACTCGGCAAGTCAATCTGCCCCGGTGTGATCAAAGGGGCGCACACCATAAAAATAATCAGCAGCACCAACATCACGTCGATATAAGGAACGACGTTGATCTCAGCCATCGCGCGGCGAGGGCGTCTCAATTGCTTACTCCCTTTCTCGGCCCAATGAAACGCGTCGCGAGCGGCTCAAGTGCGAGGCGCGGCACAGTCGGCGAGGAGATAGTACCTGCTGGTACAGCGACGAAGTCGACGAGTACGCAACGAAACAATTGAGCCGCGCAGCAGCGTTGCATGGGTCAGCTAACCGCTTGGCGTTGGAGAATATTCGAGAACTCCTCAATAAAACTCTCGTATCGATTTGCAAGCCGGTCGATCTCCGCCGCGTAACGGTTGTACGCAATCACGGCAGGAATCGCGGCAAACAAACCGATTGCGGTGGCGATCAAGGCTTCGGCGATGCCCGGTGCCACCTGCGCTAGCGTGGCTTGCGCAACATTCGAAAGACCGCGGAACGAATTCATGATGCCCCACACCGTACCAAATAGGCCGATGTAGGGGCTGACCGAACCAACGGTGGCGAGGAACGATAGGTTGCGCTCAAGATAGTCGAGCTCGCGTTGAAACGCTGCCTTCATGGCACGACGAGTGCCGTCCATCAACGCACCAACATCCGAGCCGGAGCGCGTCTTAAGTTTCAAGAACTCCTTAAAGCCCGCTTCAAAAATGCGCTCCATGCCCTGCGTTTCATAACGGCCAGAGGCAGAGCGTTGGTATAGGCCAACAATATCCGTACCGCCCCAAAACTCTTTCTCAAACGCTTCCGCCTGACGTTTCGCTTTGCTGATCGTGAACATCTTGACAAAGATATACCACCAAGAAAAAAACGACGCGAGGGCCAGCAGCGCCATCACAATCTTGACGATGATGGAGGCCTGCATAACGAGCGACCAGATGGCCATGTCGGGATGAATTTGCATGGGACTTTCTAGCGATTAACTTAGTGTAGCTTCCATTTTGCGCTTTACGTCTGCCGGGAACTCGATCGGCTTCAAGCCATCGGCGGAAACTGATGCCACCGTCACCCGTGCTTTCAAAATAATCTCTTCACCGCGCTTAACCTCTTGATGGAACGTGCAACGAACCCGGCCCATCGTCTCCACGGCGACGGTCACTTCCAAGTTGTCATCGAGCCGCGCGGGCTTTAAAAAATTCATGGTCATTTCGGTTACCATCCAGAGCATCTTGTACTTTTTTTCCAGCTCGGTATTGTTAAAGCCGAGAAAACGCAACCATTCCGTGCGCGCACGCTCAAGGAAGCGGACGTATTGGCCGTGATACACCACGCCGCCGGAATCCGTATCTTCGTAATAAATCCGCAACGGGAACGAAAACGTAAAGAGCTGCGTTTGTTGCGCGTCGCGCAAAGAAATTTTTGCCATCAGAACAGTCCGGGCGCATTGGCTTGCGCCGGCATCACCAGCCCAAAGTGCTGGTAGGTCAGCGTGGTTGCCATCCGTCCGCGCGGGGTACGCTGCAAGTAACCCTGCTGGATGAGATAGGGTTCCAATACGTCCTCAATGGTGTCGCGCTCTTCACCAATCGCGGCCGCAAGATTTTCAACACCCACCGGGCCGCCGGAAAATTTTTCAATGATTGCGCGCAGCAGTTTTCGGTCCATCATGTCTAGCCCTACCTTGTCGACGTCAAGCATCTTTAACGCAAGATCGGCAATCTCTTTACTCACGTAACCGTCGGCCTTCACTTCCGCATAATCACGCACACGACGCAGCAGCCGATTGGATATGCGCGGCGTGCCGCGTGAGCGTTTGGCAATTTCCATCGCACCGTGTTCGTCGATGGCCACTTCGAGCAGCTTTGCGGAGCGCTTTACGATGAGTTCCAACTCATCCGGCGAGTAGAACTCCAGCCGCGAAACAATGCCGAACCGATCACGCAGCGGATTGGTTAGCATTCCTGCGCGGGTGGTGGCACCCACCAGGGTAAACGGGGGCAAATCGAGTTTGACCGATCGCGCGGAAGGGCCTTCGCCGATCATGATGTCAATTTGGTAGTCTTCCAGCGCGGGGTACAAAATTTCTTCGACGACCGGATTCAAGCGATGAATCTCATCGATGAACAATACGTCGTTTGGTTCTAGATTGGTCAGCATGGCAGCAAGATCGCCGGCGCGCTCGAGCACCGGGCCGGAGGTGTGTTTCAGGTTCACGCCCATTTCGCGCGCAATGATGTGTGCCAGGGTGGTCTTGCCCAACCCAGGCGGGCCGAACAGCAAAGTGTGATCGAGCGGTTCGTTGCGGTTGCGGGCGGCTTCGATAAAAATGGAGAGTTGATCACGAATCTTTTGCTGGCCAACATACTCCTGCAACAACTTGGGGCGTAACGCCCGCTCTTGTGCTTCTTCGTGCACGGAGGCTTTGCCGCCTGAGATAAGTCGGTCTTCTTCGATCATGATTGCATTTTACGTGACGGGATCAGCTTTTCGAGAGCAACTTCA
>JACMOJ010000346.1 GCA_014378085.1 Burkholderiales bacterium
ACATTCCCATTGTTGGGCTTCTGTAAGGCTCAAGGAGCCAACCAATTTCCAGACTGGGCGCTTACCTTGGTAGAACGTATATTCTGCCTCACGATGAAAAGCTGTTTCGCTTCCGGTCAGCATCGTTTTATACCGATTGTAACGAACTGCTTTCGCGTGTAAGCAATGCCATTGGCGAAGGTGTAGCAAGTCGAAAATGAAAGCATCGAATTTTTGATTTATGTCGTGGTTTTGAACCTCAATGCCGGTGTACCACATCGCAGGGATGATGCCGCGTGAGACAAGTTCTTGCGCCAGGATGAAAGCACCGCCCCGTTTCGAGCCTAAAAACGCCTCACGGAATTTCACCATGAGGGTTTCGCGGTCGAGCTTTGCCACGCGCCGCCGCACCTCGTCAAGTACTTCGGACTTAGCGGCGCGTAGTAGCGGAGCAAGCGGCGCGAACCCTTGTATTGGGCTTACGGCGCTTGGAGAGGTCATTGCGGCGGCGTTGCCGTTGTGCCGATGACCTCGTTCATCTCGCGCTCGAAACGCGCTGCCAGCGTGGCATAGCCAGCCGGTGCGACGCGTGCGATGCCATCCATGATGGATTCCGGCCCGTATGATTGAATCAGGTTCAGGCCGCGCTCGTGCAGTGAATCCGATCCGGCAGGGTTTTCCTCAAGGAATGCTTCCAGCTCGTGCATTTCGGACAGATGCGAACTTAACAAGCGGTTGCCGATGTCGTCGATGCTCAGGTTAGCTTGCGCGGCAATGCGCCGGAATAATTCGGCGGTGGCACGGTCGAGGGTGATGGTGGTCTTCATGTCATGTTCCTTGATTTGCGATGACGGCGAAATGCGGACCGTCTAGATTTTGGTTTTTCACCACGATAAAGTCTTGTGCGTGCTTGTCGAAGCCATACAGAATTTCAAACCCGTCGAATTGATCCGGGTGGCGAGTGATGTTTGCGCCATCAAGCCATTCAGCAAGCTCGGCACTTGATAAGACGCCCGAGTTCTTCATCAGCGCGTGTAGTCCCATGCGGGCCACATGGTTAGCACGGCCAGCAAGCGAAATGCCGTTAATGGCGATTTCGTCTTCGTGGTGGTGGGGTTGGGCCTTGCTTTGGTTAATGTTCATGCTGCCGCTCCGCTAGACCGAGTGCGGGACGCCGCGACGCGCGCCGCGATCCAGTCGTCAATATCGGATTCTAAGAACGCAATGCGCCTTGTGCCGATAGGTATTGGTTGTGGAAACTTGCCGTCTTTGATCAGCTTGTGCCGAAGTGAACGCGAAATCGACGCTTTTTTGTCGGTCGCTTCGCCGGTGAGAAGTTGTGCCATGTCTTATGAGCCTTTCGTGTGCGTTCCACCGTAATTAGTGGTCCGAGACGAATTCTTGCAGAGGCGATGCAGCGCGGCTACCTGCATTAAACATGGGGGGGTAAGACTAGGTTGACATTAATAGTAGCCGCGATTTTTTAGAAGGGTACGTGTCGCTGTAAGGCGATTGTCGATCGATTTCTCGTCGATTTTGGCTAACCTAAAATCTTCGACACTCTTCCCGTGCATAGCTTTAAACGCGGCATTAAAAGCACGAGCTGATAGCCCTTTTGGTGCTTTACCCAACAGACAAATTTCACCTAAAAAGGCGTCGATAATGTGATCGTCATCTTGAGGGTCACGCTTCGGGCGTCCAGGGCGTTTCACTAAATTGAACGCTTTGTCTAGACTTCCATTTGATTCTTCGAGCGAATTTTTCATGCAGAGCGCAACGTATTTCAAAAAATGGGGGGAAGGTATTTCGCCCTGCAAAATTTGACGCGAACCTACAGAAAGCACCCGCCTAGCTTTACTGGTAACGCCGCCGTCTCCGTAGGAAACTTTCCCCTCCAGTAGTTCCTTGGTTTCGATTGCCAAAAACGCGTTAATCAGAAATTGTGTGTCGTATTGTGTGTCGTCATTCCAAAGCCACTCCGGAATAGGGTTTGCATCAGATTGGCTCATGCGGCCCGTCCGAATTTGCCAGCGATCACCCGCCCGTCCGTAACGTTGTCGATGTAATCAGCGTACTGCTGCATCATCGCCTTGCGCTCGTCAAGGAACAATGCGCGGTCGTACGCCTCGCCGTAAGCATCGCCGGACGCATGGGACAGCTGTCGGTCTACGACCTCATGGCGATAGCCTAGCCGCTCTTTAATCACGCCCATGGCAAGTGAACGAAACCCGTGGCCGGTCATCTTGCCGCCGTAGCCCATGCGCTTCACCGCAGCCAGAATGCCAAAGTTAGTCGCTGGCTTCTCATGGTCGCGCTGGTTCGGGAACAGATATTTGTTGTTACCGGTGATCGCGTGTAACTCGCGAAGCAGCGTCCATCCTTGATTTGGCAAAAACACGTGGTGATTAACCTTGCGTGGATTCATTTTTTTCTTACCCATTTTCATCCGATGCCAGTCGATTACCCACGACTCGTTTTCAAGGTCTATCTCAGACCACGGTGTTTCGGTCAGTTCGCTGGTGCGGACGAATGTCAGCATCATCAGCCGAAACATGACCCGCGTAGGTACGTACATGCGCCCCTCGATCTTTTCGAAGGCGCGGACGAACTCTGGTAGCTCGTCAGGCGTGATCGCAGCGTGGTGACCCTTTGCCGCTGGCTTGAGCGCCCCACGCAGCGCCGGTACTGGATCGGTGTCTGCTTTGCCGCAGGCGATCGCATAACGAAATATCTGGCCGCAGACTTGTCCTTGCCGTTTTGCCATGTCTGTTGCGCCACGTTTTTCGATTTGACGCAGTACGTCCAAGATTACCGGTGCCTTGATTTCCGCTATCGGTTGCTTGCCGATCAGCGGGAAAACGTCCTTTTCTAGGCGGTGCAGGACATTGGTTGCCCTGCGCGCCTGCCAAGATTCCAACTTGTTCGTGTGCCACTCACGCGCGATCGCTTCGAAGGTATTGGCGTTTGCGGTTGCCTTAGTGATCTTGTCGATCCGTTTGGCTTGCGCTGGGTCGTTCCCGGTCGCCTTAAGCTTCCTTGCATCCATGCGCTTGGCGCGTGCATCCAAGAGTGAGACTTCAGGGTATGCGCCGAAGGTAAGTCGGTTGTTCTTGCCATTTGGCTGTCGATAACTCATGCGCCATATCTTCGAACCGGACGGCGTCACCTCAAGATACATGCCGCCACCGTCGGCCAACGTGTAAGTTTTTTCCTTTGGCTTGGCATTTTTGATCTGTGTATCTGTCAGCGGTTTGGCGAGTCTAGGCATTTTGCATCCAAGGTAACGGCGGGTTTGAATCCATGGCAACAAGTATGGATGCAAAACCTTTGGATGTATATGGACACCAAAAACCGTTAAAGAACAAAAAAACCCGCGTCAGCACGAAGCTAGAGGCGGGTTTTTGTACGTTAAGGTACAGCTTGAAACGTGTCTTTGGTGGTGATAGGTGGACTTGAACCACCGACCCCAGCATTATGAGTGCTGTGCTCTAACCAACTGAGCTATATCACCAAACAGCCGAAAATTATGACTTTTTTCGCCATGCCTGTCAAGGTCGAAT
>JACMOJ010000001.1 GCA_014378085.1 Burkholderiales bacterium
GAAACGATGTACGAGAACGGCCTGAAAAAAGCCGTTATTGGTGTGACGACCATTGAAGAAGTGTTGCGCGTCACGCGTGAGGATTGACCTCTTGTCTTCGCTGAAAAATCCGGTTGCCGCAAATGAATGCAAATGAATGCAATGCACGCAAATAAGAAAAACGACGCACGAGCTACGCGACACCTGGTTCGGGGTACGTCTACGTTCATTTGCGCGCATCAGCGGGTATAAAGGTTGCGCCCTTAACGATGCCACTTTTCCAATACAAAGCGGTCAGCCCGGCGGGCGAAATGCAAGAAGGCGTGCTTGACGCTATCTCGCAGGATGGCGTCATTGCCCACTTAAAGTCGCTAGGCCTGATTCCCATTCGCGCCGCCGAAGTGACTACGCAGGGTGCGGTTTTAGGTGCGGTGCAAGGTACGACGAACGCGTCTGTTGGCGGTAACGACAAGTCCGCCGGACGGTCGCTGTTCTCATCACAAAACGTCGGTCAGGCCGAGTTGGCGATCATCACGCGAGAGCTTGCCACATTACTCAAAGCCGGGCTACCACTCGATCGCAGTTTGGAAATTTTGATCAATTTGGCCGAGCGCGAACGCATGCGCGAATTGCTGATGGCGATTCGTAATGAAGTGCGCGGTGGTTCATCGTTATCCAAAGCGCTAGATCAGCATCGCAACGTGTTCACCCGCTTTTACATCAACATGGTCAAAGCGGGCGAGGCGGGCGGCTCGCTGGGTGGCGTGTTGTTGCGACTCGCGGACTACATGGAGCGCGCTAAAGAGCTGCGCGATACAGTAGTTTCCGCCCTCATTTATCCGGTGTTTTTGCTTGGTGGGGCATTGGTTTCGATTGGCCTCATCCTGTTGGTGGTGGTACCGCAGTTCAAGCAAATATTTTTGCAGTCGGGCGCGGCCATATCCACAGCGACGGCAGCGCTGTTCTCCGTCAGTTTTTTTCTACGCGACAGTTGGCAAATCCTCATCGCCGTAACACTTGGTTCGGTTTGGTTGGTGTCACGCTCGTTTCAACAGCCCGCATCTAAGGCGCGCTGGGATCGACGGCTGCTTGGTTGGGGAATTATCGGCAAGTTGATTGGTCGGATTGAAATGGCGCGTTTTGCGCGCTCACTTGCGACGCTGCTGGAGAACGGTGTGCCGCTGCTATCGAGCATGTTCATTCTGAAAGAGACGATCAACAACGCGGTGTTCCGTGACGCGCTTGAATTCGTCGCGCGGGAGTTAAAGGAAGGTCGCGGCTTTGCCAAACCGATGTTGGAGACAAATGTTTTTCCGAAACTTGCCGTGCAGATGATTTCAGTCGGTGAGGAAACCGGCAAGCTCAGTGAAATGTTGTATCAAGTTGCGGATGTCTACGACCGCGAAGTTGCGGTACTCATTAAGCGTGCGCTGGCGCTGCTACAGCCGGTTCTGATTATTTTCTTGGCAGGGTTTATTGCGGGCATTATGTTTCTACTGCTAGACCCGATGCTGGGGATGATGGACATTAAATTCTAGGTAAGCCCTGCTTTAGCCCATTTCGTCGCTTCGCAGTTGCCAAATGAGTTTGTTGCGCACCAAAAATTGCTTCTTACATATTAGATATATGCCGCGTGAAATTTTTTTTGCTCACGCCTAGTCTGGCTTTTTAGTCTGGCGTAAAACCGGACTTCATCAGAGCTTACCAATCGTCAATTTAGAGGTGAATATGAATTTGTCATTCAACACAGGCCGCCGCACCGCAGGTATGAAGGGTTTCACGCTGATCGAAATCATCATTGTTATCACCATCATCGGCCTCGTTGTCGCTTGGGCGGGTAACCGCATTTTTGGTCAGGGCGATAAGGCTAAGTCAGGTTTGGCCAAAGCGCGCATCAGCGAGATTTCCGCGCAATTGGACATGTACAAACTCGATACCGGCCGTTATCCAAACACCGCCGAAGGATTGCGCGCGTTGTTGGTGAACCCGGGTAGTGCGACGAATTGGAATGGTCCGTACGTGAAGAACGCTGATTCGATTAAAGACCCTTGGAGCAACGACATGATTTACAAGTCGCCGGGGGATGCGAACCGCCCGTTTGAGTTGACCTCACTCGGGGCAGACGGCAAGGAGGGTGGTGAAGGTGCCGACCGAGATGTCCGCTCGTGGGATTAAGGTCGCGTCGGTAGTGTTGAGCGGCGCCGTGATGCCCGCGACCGGCGTCACCCGGAGCGGCACGTCTTTCACTAGCCGTGGCTTTACGCTGCTTGAGTTGGTGTTGGTGGTGATGCTTATCGCGCTCATGTTCACGCTGGTGCCGCGCATGATGGGCAGTGGTGTATCTGGCACGGAGTTGAAGTCCAATGTTCGGGCGCTGGCAGCGGCAATGAAGCTCGCGCGCGATTCTGCGATCAACACGCGACGCGACGCGTTTGTGACGGTCAACGTGGAAGCCCGTGAGTTCACCACGACGTATGAAGAGAAGACTTACAAGCTCAACGCGCAGCTGACGCTAAAACTCTTTACCTCGCAGGCCGACCAAATAAACGAACAGACGGCGAGCTTTCGGTTCTACCCCGATGGTTCATCCAACGGCGGGCGGGTGACGGTTGCGGCGGGGGGTGGTGGCGACGGTGTGAGCAACTCGGTCGGCAACGCGCGCGAGTTCGCCATTGACGTCGATTGGTTGACGGGGCGCGTGACCGTGTCTGATCTCCAAGTGCCAAAAGTCTAGTATTCATGGGCATCTTCAAGCAAAAACGTGTGGAAAAGCCCGTCGTTGTTAGGGATTTGCCTAAGGTCGAACTTTGTCTCCCGCGTCGCTGTAAGGAGGAGGGTAAATCGGGCCTTAGCGTTCGTCTCCACCGTCGCTTCGCGAGTGCTGGTTTTACATTGCTTGAAATACTGGTGGCCTTCACGCTATTGGCACTCGCGATGGGCATCATCATGCAGATTTTTTCGCGCGGTGTGAACGGCGCGGATCTGGCCGATCGTTACGCAAAAGCAGCAATGCTGGCCGAATCACGACTCGCCAGCATTGGTGTCGAGGAGGTGTTGTCCGAGGGAGACTCCAGCGGCCAGTTCAATGATGATTTTGGTTGGACCATGTCGGTGCGTGCGTATGTGTCGGCCAACGAACCTGCCACACCCTCCACGCTGGAAACGGCGGCACTGGCGAATGCACAAACAACGGGTGTTGGTGGCACGTCCGCTTCGACGCTCGCGCCAACCGCGCCAGCGACGACGCTGGGCAATGTCGATATCGACGCGTTGCTGTTTGTGCGGTTATACGAAATCGAGCTGAGTGTGACGTTCAAAACGGACGACGGGCGTCAGCGTGCGGTGACGTTGAACACGATGAAGATTGGGCCGCGCGTATGACGGCTAAACTTTCTAAATCAGTTTGTGGGTCTTGCCCACATATCATTCGCTTCGGTAACAGTAAATTGGGTCGCGGCCTTCGCCGGGACATCACTCGCTTCGCGAGTGATGGTTTTACCCTCATCGAAATCCTGCTGGTCATGGCCCTGATGGCAGTGATGATGGGCATGATTTACGCCTCGCTTAATGTTGGCGTGAGGGCATGGGATGCTGGTGATGCCCGCGTTTCGGAAGCGTCCGATTTGCGCGTGGTGGAACGCTTTATGCGACGCGAGTTCGGGCAGATCTTTCCGACACGTTGGCGCGGTGTAACGCAGCCCTACATTGCCTTTGAAGGCGCACGTACCAACCTGCGTTATGTGACGTCACTTAATCTCGAAGCGTCACTCCAAAACGGCGCGTCTGGCGGGCTGCAGTGGGCGGAGCTGGCGTTGGCGGACGGCGGCTTTTTGCAGTTGAACCGTCAGCCGTTTGACAGCGCCGCCCAAAATTTTGATGCGTTGGTCTCGCCAACCCGCGACCAGCTGAGCACCGCACCTCCCGCGCCGCCGGTGCGCCTGATCGATAACGTGACGACCCTTGAGATTAGCTATTTTGGTGCGGAGACCGATATCGCTGAGCCTACCTGGCGAGAAGAGTGGCGTGATCTTGCGCGCCTGCCGACCCTCATTCGTCTCAAGGTCGTCACCACACGCGGGCGCGAGGCACCAGAGATGGTGTTTGCGCTGAAGGTGGGTGAAGAAGCCGGCTGTTTGGCGAGCAACTTCACCCGCCAATGCGGCCCGAGGGCGCGATGAACCGTATGCCGTGCCGCCCGGGCCTCCCGCACCTCCCGCACCTCACGCACCTCCCGCACTACCAACGCCCAACATCCTTCCCGCGCCAACGCGGCGTCGCGCTCATCATTGTGCTGTGGATCATCACGCTCTTAATCGTGATTGCCGCGTCATTCATTCAGACCATGCGCACCGACGTCAATGTGGTTGCAAATTCACTTGCGCGCGTGAAGTCAGAGTCGCTCGCCGACGCCGGGCTGCAGC
>JACMOJ010000347.1 GCA_014378085.1 Burkholderiales bacterium
GGCGCGCTTTCTTTCGCATGTGCCCCAACGTCGGGTTTTGAGCGGATTAAAAACCACCAAGCCGCAAACGCAATGATGGCGCCGAACAGAGTGGCGAGCTCCTTACCAAGCACCAAAGGTATGAACGCGCCACTCACAGCACCAAACACCGCGCCGATACCGACCACCTGTCACGCCGCACGCAAACCCGCGCGACGAATGAGCAGAAAGGCGGGTGCGCCAAACACAATGGCGATGGCATAGGTGATGAGGCTATCGCGGAGCGCTAGCACTGCGATGCGGGCGAGGTCGTTACTTGGCTCAACCCAGACCGTGCGGAACACGGCGGCGAAGATGCCGATGACGAGCGGTGTGAGTATGAGGTTGGCGGGCTTCATGTTTCGTCCAAGGAAAAGTCTCGCGACTCAAGACTCAACGCAGTACAAACAGCTGGCTGAAGTTCATCGCAACACCCCATTATCGCAACACCCCAAACATGCGCCGCAAAATATCACTCCCCGCGCCGACCGGGTCTAGGCGAATTTTCTTCTCCTCCTCACCAATCATGAAGTAGAGCCCATCCAACGCTTTGGCGGTCACGTGCGTTTCGACTTTGCGTTGCTCGGGTTTGAGTTTCACCAAACCGGTCTGCTCAACCTGCCCCGCCAGCGCGTTGTACTGTTTAGCTAAGCCAATCCGATCGGTCACACCCGCCACGATTGGCAGGAATTTATCGTTGAGCAGTTTCGCCGTTTTGTCTTTGAAAAAATTGGTGACGGCGTTGTCGCCGCCAGTGAGAATAGCCTTTGCGTCTTGTACCGTCATCGATTCCACTGCGTCTGACAGCAGCTTCTTCGCCTGCGGCACCGCTTGCTCGGCGGCACGATTGATACCGAGTTTCAAATCATCGATGTCGCGCCCTTTGCCGATCATCTTAAGTGCACGATCGGCTTTATTGATCTAATCGGGCAACGGGATACGTACGCGCTCGTTACCCCAGAAGCCGTTTTGTTTACCGAGTAGTTGCACCGCGATGTCTGCACCGCGCTCCAGTGCAGCTTTGACACCAGCGCTGGCGTCTTTTTGTGTAAGCTCCGCTAGCGAAAATGCTTGACTGATACCTAAGCGCCCGCCTAAAACGAGCGCCGCAGCGATCATGGCGACAGCCACTAACGACCCCCGCCGCAACGGATCAGCCGGTGCACTCGGCGAAGTTTGCTGCCGTAGAAATTGTTTTGATTTCATGGTCATGTCCTTTCATTTTGGTCGCGGCGTTGGAAGGCGGAGCCGCCAGCGGAAATGGCGCGCAAAAACTGATTGACAGCCACCGGCGATACCAGTAACTTACCAGCCAGTCAGTTACTGCGATTGTATCTGTTCATTGTGCTCTCCCCCGGTTCTATCCGCCGGTTCTATCCGCCGGTGCCATCTGCCATCCCCCGGCACCCTCCGCCAACGCTTTCCTTGCACGCCTTTTCCCGGCAAGTTTGACCATGTATTCAGGACATCGCTATGTTTTCCCGCCCCATGTTTACTCACGATCATAGCCCGCGCAAGTTGCTGCCGACTACCCGTAACGCTACCCAAAATTTCAGCAGCCTCGGCACGGTGTTATCGGTGTCCTTGTCGGTATTGTTGTTGGCAGGCGGTATCACCGGCTGCGGCAAAAACGAAACGCCTGCGCCGACCATCCGCCCGGCACTCGCCTACAAGATTCCTCCCGGCGGCGGCACCGATATCGATGTCTATTCCGGCGACATTCGTGCCCGCTACGAAGTTGACCACGCCTTTCGCGTTGGTGGCAAGATCGCGCGGCGTCTGGTCGACGCGGGGGCCACCGTCAAGCGCGGTCAACCGCTGGCAGAGTTAGACCCGCAAGATGTAAAACTTGCCGCCGATGCCGCTCGTTCGCAAGTCACCGCACAACAAACCGAAGCAGATTTTGCTGAGGCCGAGTTGAAGCGTTATCGCGATTTATTTGCCAAGGGTTTTATTAGCCAATCCGCACTTGATCAAAAAAGCAACGTTGCCAACGCGGCCCGCGCCCGGCTCGATGCACAGAAGGCGACCGCCAGCGTTTCGCTGAATCAAGCTGGTTACGCCACACTCGTCGCGCAAACCGATGGTGTGGTGACCCAAGTCAGCGCCGAGGCAGGCCAGGTGGTCGCACAGGGACAGAGCATTCTAAAAGTCGCGAACCCGAATGAACTCGAACTCGCCATTGCCATCCCGGAGTCACGCATCGGTGAGTTTCGTGGCGCGAACCGTGGCGCAAACAGTGGTGCAAATAGTGGCGCAAACCGTGGCGCAAACAGTGGTGCAAATAGTGTTGCGAACCTCGGCGCGAACCTTGGCACGAACCTCGGCACGAACCAAGCGCGGCCAATTCGTGTGCATCTTTGGTCGAATCCTGATGTCTTTTACCCCGGCAGGGTCCGTGAAGTGTCCGGCGCGGCCGACGCAGTGACCCGTACCTACGCGGTGCGTATCGCGGTTGACGCCGGCAAATCTAACAACGACGCAATTGGCCTTGGCATGTCCGCATTCGCCGCATTTGTTGGCAACATCGAGCCTGGCACCTTTGCCGTGCCGCTTTCCGCGTTATACGCAAACGGTAAGAGCACCGGCGTTTGGCAAATTAACGCGGACGGCAAAGTGAGTTTGAAATCGGTGACGGTGATTCAGTACCGTGAGACCAACGCGCTGGTGAAATCCGATCAAGTCAAGCCAGGCGACACCATCGTTGCCGCTGGCGTGCAAAAACTACGCGATGGTGAAGTCGTAAAACCGTTAATCGATCCACAAGTAAAGGGCGACGGCAAAGTTGCCGTTGCACCGATCGTCAATGACGAATCAACCAGTGTTGCCGCTTCGGCCAAGCGATAGTCGTCAGTCGTCAGTCATTATTAGCAGGCCAACATGACCAAAACCAATCTCTCTGAATGGGCGCTAAAGAACCAGTCACTGGTGCTTTACCTCATTGTCATTATCGGTATTGCTGGAATCTTCTCGTATGGCAGATTAGGCCAATCCGAAGACCCGCCGTTTACCTTTAAAGCGATGACCATCCGCACCATCTGGCCGGGTGCCTCGGTGGCCGAGGTGGATCAGCAAGTCACTGACCGCATCGAGAAAAAATTGCAAGAGGTGCCAAATCTGTACTTCATCCGCAGCTACTCGCGACCGGGTGAATCGATGATTCTGTTTTTTGTCGACGACGCAGTCCCCGCCTCCGCCGTTCCCGAAACACAGTACCAGGTGCGCAAGCGGGTGGGCGATATTCGCGGCACGCTGCCGCAAGGCGTGGTCGGCCCGTTTTTTAATGACGAATTTGGCGATACGTTTGGCAACATCTTTGCGTTAACCGGCGAAGGTTACAGCTACGCAGACAAAAAGGTCTACGTTGATCGTATCCGTCGCGAGTTGTTGCGGGTACCGGATGTTGCCAAGGTCGAGATATTTGGCGAGCAAGAGGAGAAGATTTACATCGAACTCTCTAACGTCAAACTTGCGAACCTTGGCATCGATGGCGCAACCATCATTGCCGCGATGCAAGCGCAGAACGCGGTCACACCCGGCGGCGTATTTGAGACCGCGACGGACAAAATTTATGTGCGCTCGTCGGGCCGCTTTGCCGACGTTGACGCTATCCGCAATTTCACGCTGCGCGCCAACGGGCGCGTGATCAAAATCGGCGATGTGGCCACCGTCAAACGTGATTACGTTGATCCCGCGTTCACCAAAATGCGCTACCTCGGCAAAGAAGCGATGGGCATCGGCATTGCCATGCGCGCGGGTGGCGATATTGTCACGCTTGGCCATAATCTTGACGACGCATTTGGACGCATCGAAAAAACCCTGCCGGTCGGGATCGAGCTTCACCGGGTGAACGACCAGCCGCGCGCGGTACGCGCCAGTGTTGGTGAATTTATACGTTCGCTTGCCGAGGCCGTCATCATCGTCCTCGCGGTCACATTTTTTAGCTTGGGCATGCGCTCTGGTTTTGTTGTCGCACTCTCCATCCCGCTGGTGCTCGCCGCGACGTTTGTTTGCATGAATATCTTTAACGTCGGCCTGCACAAGATTTCGCTTGGTGCGCTGATCCTTGCGTTGGGTTTGTTGGTCGATGACGCCATCATCGCGGTCGAAATGATGGCCATTAAAATGGAACAAGGCTGGGACCGGACCAAAGCGGCGAGTTTCGCCTACACGTCCACCGCCTTTCCGATGCTCGCCGGCACATTGGTCACCGCAGCGGGCTTCCTGCCGATTGCCACCGCCAAGTCGAGCACCGGCGAATACACCATTGCGATTTTCCAAGTCACCACGTTGGCACTGTTGCTGTCATGGTTTGCGGCGGTGATTTTTATTCCCTATCTCGGTTATCACTTTCTGCCCGATTACGTGAACGGTAAGCCGGTAATTACGCCGCGCACGCGGCGTATCGCCGGTTGGATTCGCAAGATTCCGTTGCTCGGGGAGCGTCTGGCCAAACGTCTGGTGCCAGACGGGGCGACACATTCGGCGCACGGCGACGCACAGGCCAGCACCTCCATCGATAGTCACCACGATGAACACGACGTTTACGACACCGCGTTTTACCGTCGCTTTCGTCGCGCGGTGGCATGGTGCGTTGAAAATAAAAAAACCGTGCTCGCCGCAACATTGGCGCTTTTTGTCGTGTCACTGCTTTGTTTTCGCTTTGTGCAGCAGCAGTTTTTCCCGTCATCCACGCGGGTGGAATTAATCATTGATGTGCGCCTCGCTGAAGGCTCGTCAATTGTCGCAACCGATCGACAGATCAAACTCTTGGAGGCCTTTCTCGACAAACAGAAGGATACTTTTGAGAACTACTCCTGTTACGTCGGCACCGGCGCACCGCGCTTCTATCTTCCACTCGATCAGCAACTCCCAAACCCGGCATTCGGCCAGTGCGTGATTACCACCAATAACGCTACGGCGCGCGAGGCGCTACGGCTTAAGCTAATTGATCTCTTTGATAAAGAGTTGCCAGAGATTCGCGGGCGGATTTCGAGACTAGAAAATGGCCCGCCGGTTGGTTTCCCGATTCAATACCGGATAGCGGGCGAGGACACAGAAAAACTGCGTGTTTACGCCACAGAGATTGCCGATATTTTGCGGGCAAATGGCAACCTTTCCAACATCCAAACTGATTGGTTTGAGAAATCCAAAGTTATCAAGCTGGATATCGACCAAGACAAAGCGCGCCTGCTCGGTATATCTTCTGCCGAGTTAGCGGGTTTCTTAAGCGGCTCGTTGAATGGTACACAGATCACGTTTCTGCGCGAAGGCGACAAACAAATCGAAATTCTGTTGCGTGGGCCATTGGCCGAACGCGCCAAAATTTCCCTTATCGAAAGCTTGTCGGTGCCAACCCGTTCCGGCCGCGCGGTTCCGTTAAGCCAGATTGCAAAACTACGCTACGAGTTTGAAGACCCCGTCATTTGGCGTCGTGATCGCCTGCCGACCATCACCGTCAAGGCAGATATTTACACGCCCTCGCTGCAGGCGGCCACCATTGTCGCGCAGTTAGATGGCCCGATAGCAACTCTGCGCGATAAGCTGGACGTTGGGTACCGGCTCAATACCGGCGGCGCGGTAGAGGAAAACGCCCGCGGCTCGGCTTCCATTGCCAAGGGAATGCCGCTATTCCTGCTCGCGGTGTTGACGGTGCTGATGCTGCAACTGAAGAGCTTCCAGCGCGTCATCATCGTGGTATTAACTGCCCCGCTCGGCCTGATCGGCGTCACACTGTTTTTGATCGTACTGAACAAACCTTTCGGCTTTGTCGCGATGCTCGGCACCATCGCGCTATTCGGCATGATCATGCGTAACTCCGTGATTCTGATCGACCAAATTGAGCAGGACATTGCAGCGGGTCACGACCGATTCCACGCGGTGATTGATGCAACGGTGCGTCGATTGCGACCCATCGTGCTGACGGCGATGGCGGCGGTGCTGGCGATGATCCCGTTGGTGCGCTCAGCCTTCTTCGGCCCAATGGCGGTTGCCATTATGGGTGGGCTCTTGGTCGCCACGTTGTTGACACTGTTCTTCCTGCCGGCGCTATATGCGGCCTGGTTTGGGATAACGGCTGACGAAGCAAAACGTAGCTGAGTTAGACTTGTCGCGTCTATGAAAAACACCTTCCGCTCAACAAAGTTCTTCAGCCAGCTCGCCGTATCGGCGCTTGCCCTCTTGACACTGGTGGGTGGCGTGGCAGCGTATGCACAAGTCGTGCCGACGTTGACATCTCCTAGCCGCCCCAAAATCGCCCTCGTGTTATCCGGTGGCGGCGCACGCGGCGCGGCACACGTTGGCGTCATCAAAGTCCTTGAGGAATTTCGTATCCCGATTGACATTGTCACCGGCACCAGTATCGGCGCGTTGGTTGGCGCGGCCTATGCGTCTGGCACGCCGATCAAAGACCTTGAGGAACTGGTAATCAAGACCGACTGGAACGACGTCTTTACCGATTCCAGCCCGCGCGAAGATCGTAGCTTCTTACGTAAAGAAGAAGATCAAGTGCGGCTACTCAAACTTGAGATGGGCATCAAAGACTATTCGCTGCGGCTGCCGCCCGGTGCCATCACCGGCCAAAAGCTGGATCGGTTGTTTTCTAGGATCACACGTTTTGCGCCGGGCGCGGTCAACTTTGATCGTTTGCCGATTCCATTTCGTGCGGTGACCACCGACGCGGAAACTGGCAAGATGTTTGTCTTTAACGAGGGCCGCCTCGCTGACGCGATGCGCGCCTCGATGTCGGTGGCAGGCGCGGTCGCACCGTTTGAAATCAACAATCGTATCTTTCTCGACGGTGGGTTAACGCGTAACCTGCCCATTGATATTGCGCGGCAAATGGGTGCCGACATTGTCATCGCCGTCAACATCGGCTCGGGCCTGCTGAAGCGCGAAGAGCTACTTTCAGTACTGGGTGTGTCGCTACAGATGATCAATATCCTCACCGAGCAAAACGTGCGGACATCGATTGAATCGCTCAAACCGACCGACATCCTCATCGCCCCCGCGCTTGATGAAGTCAGCGCGACTGACTTTAACCGCGGACCGGACGCGATGAATATCGGCGAAGCTGCCGCGCGCGAACTGAGCGCGAAACTTTCGGCACTGAGCCTGTCACCTGCGGCATACACCCGTTATCGCGCCGGACTGCTCACGGTGCGCGGCCGCCCCGTGATCGAGGGCGAGACCATCGATATCGTGCAGGTTGTAGGGCTAGAGCGTGCCAATGCTAATGAAGTGAAACGCACCCTCGATATCAAGCCTGGCGAACCGGTAAATTTTAAAAAGCTCGATACGGGTATCTCGCGCATATTTGGAACTGGCTACTTCGAACGCGTCAACTACTCGTTACTGGATGACAACAATCTTCAGGTGTTACGTATCAACGCCCGCGAAAAACAGTGGGGACCTAACTACCTGCGGGTCGGGTTGTCACTTGCCGCTGACACGGTGGGCGAAGGACGCTTTAACCTGCTGGTGCGTTCGCAACAAACCCAGTTCAATGAAGCCGGTGCGGAATGGCGCAATGACGTTCAAATCGGTCGAGATCGGCGTTTTGCGTCGCGTTTCTTTCAGCCGTTTGGCGCGGGTAGCTTTGTGAACATTGCGCCGGGCATTGAGTTCACACGCCGGCCGGTCGATCTTTTCTTCGACGGCAAACGGATCGCGCAGTACGATGTCTCGTCGACTGCTTACAGCATCGATGTTGGTGCCGACATTAACCGCAATTCCATCGCCCGTATTGGCATCACCGGCGGTCGCGACAGCGCAACACTCGCGATCGGCCCCGATGCGTTGTTTCCCGGCACCAAATCCAGGCAGGGCGGGCTCAGGCTACGTGCGATCTACGACAATTTGGACGACCCTAATTTCCCGCGCGAAGGCAGGGTTTTGAGCATCGACTATCTTGCCAGCATGACGGGGCTTGGCGCATCGACAAATTTCCGCCGTTTTGAGGCGAACTACAGTGATCAAATTTCATTTGGTCGGCATACGCTGGGCCTAGCCGCGCGTTTTGGCCGCGCCTACAATAATGCGCTGCCCATCTTCGACCAGTTTTCGCTCGGCGGCTTTTTGCAGCTATCGGGTTATCGTCCGGGCGAGTTACTCGGCGACCGCGTTACGTTTGGCCGTCTAAGTTATTCACAACGTCTGCCATTGACCCAGAGTTTTCTCGGTAGCCGAGTATTCGCGGGCGCTTCCATCGAGGCAGGCAAAGTCAGCGAGCCGTTCCAATCCAACACGGATGCGCGCTCGCGCACTTCTCTTGGCGTCTACCTCGGCGCCGACACCGCACTAGGGCCGCTCTACTTCGGTTACGGCCGTGCACGCGACCGTGGCGCCATCTTCTATTTTTTCCTCGGCCAACCCTAACCAGAACGTCCCATCGCGCGAGACAATGTCACGCGCATGCACTACAATCGCGCAACTTTATGAAAGCTCGGCGCTGTGCTCAACGTCTTCATCCTCAATAATCGCCGTCTGAATCAGCTGCAAGTTGATTCGATTGACGACCTTAAAAATTCAGACCCCATCTGGATCGACCTCGACTCGCCCACCGAAACCGAGCGCGAATGGATACGCACGCTATATCAATTGGAGTTACCGACGACTGAGGAGATGGCAGACATCGAGGCGTCGGCACGGTTTTTTGAGGGTGACGCCGGCGAGCTCAATCTGCGCTCAGATTTTTTGCTGGAAGTCGACGACGACTCGCGCAACGTGTCGGTGGCATTTATCCTCAAGGGCAATACGCTGTTCAGTCTGCACATGGAAGATTTGCCGGTGTTTCGTTTGGTGCGGATGCGCGCCCGCACGCGGCCTGGCTACATTGAAGATGCACGTGAAGTGTTGCTGGATTTATACGCAACGGATGCTGAATATTCTGCCGACGCGCTGGAAGGTGTGTATGCCGAGTTAGAAAAAATTTCCGCCTCGGTGCTGACCGAAAGAATGACGGACGCTGAAGCTGGCAAAGTGCTCGTGCGGGTTGCTGCAGAGGAAGACCTGAACGGTCGCATTCGCCGCAACGTCATGGATACGCGCCGCGCGGTGTCGTTTTTGATGCGGCAAAAGTTACTCGATGGTGACCAGGTCGAAGAAGCGCGACAGATTCTGCGCGATATTGATTCGCTCGATGGCCACACCGCATTTTTGTTCGACAAAATTAATTTCTTGATGGACGCCACCGTCGGCTTCATCAACATTAACCAGAACAAGATTATCAAGATCTTCTCGGTGGCCTCGGTCGCCCTGCTGCCCCCAACCTTGATTGCCTCGGTCTACGGCATGAACTTCAAGGGCTGGTTCCCAGAGCTCAACTGGGAATACGGCTACCCGTTCGCCATCGCCTTGATGGTGGTGTCGGTGCTGGTGCCGTTTGCGTACTTCAAACGCAAGGGTTGGCTTGATTAATCCCGGTGTTTGGGCCAGCGTTTGCCATGTATTGCGGTATTGCGCTTAAGGCAATGAGGCGATGAAAAAAATTATTGACAACATCGCTGAGCACCCCTCAGTCCAGCACCTGGGGCCCGGCCTCATTACCGGCGCAGCCGATGATGATCCTAGCGGCATCGCGACCTACTCACAAGCGGGCGCACAATTCGGCTTCAACATGTTGTGGACGGTGATCTTCACCTATCCGCTGATGGCGGGTATTCAAATGGTGAGTGCACGTATTGGCTGCATCACCGGCCGTGGCCTTGCGGCGAATATTCGCAGCCACTTCCCGGTCTATGTACTCTATTTCATCGTCGGTCTGCTGCTCATCGCCAATACCATCAATATCGCCGCGGATATTGCGGCCATGGCCGAGGCACTGCGTTTGCTGGTTGGTGGTTCAGCGCACATCTACGCAATCTTGTTCGGCTTGCTGTCACTGGTGCTGCAGGTTTTTTTGCGCTATGAGACTTATGTGCGGTACTTGAAATGGCTGACGTTAGCGCTTCTGTCATACGTGGCCGTGGTGTTCAGTATTGAAGTGCCGTGGACGACGGTGCTCGCGCGGTCTGTGTGGCCATCTTTGTCCTGGAATAATGACACCATCACCATGGTAGTGGCGGTGTTTGGTACCACCATCAGCCCGTATCTGTTCTTTTGGCAAGCTGCGCAGGAGATGGAAGATTTGCGCACCAGCAATAAAGGCGATCCGCAACCGCTCGCGCTCGATGACGCCAAGGCGCATCTCAAACGCATTCGTTGGGACACGCTTATCGGCATGGGATTTTCGAATCTGGTCGCCTTCTTCATCATCCTCACCACGGCGGCGACACTTAACGCCGCAGGACTTACCAACATCGAAACCTCGGCGCAAGCCGCAGAAGCATTGCGGCCACTGGCAGGCGACTTCACCTTCCTGCTGTTCGCCCTTGGCATCATCGGCACCGGCATGCTCGCGGTACCCGTGCTTGCAGGCTCGGCCGCTTACGCTGTTGCCGAAGCCTTCGATTGGCGCACCGGGCTCGACCTAAAACCATATGAGGGCCGCCGCTTTTATGCCATCGTAACAGCGGCCACCATTGGCGGGGTGATCCTTTGTTTCACCCCGGTGGACCCGATGAAAGAGCTCTACTGGAGTGCGGTCATCAATGGCGTGATCGCAGTGCCGATCATGGTGGTGATGATGTTGCTCGCCAGCAATGAGCGCGTGATGGGTCGGTACACCATCCGCAGAAACTTGACCGCGCTAGGGTGGGCAGCAACTTCAGTAATGGCGCTGGCCGTTTGCGCGATGTTTGCGACAATATAAAAACTAGCATTGGCGGGCGTTTCAGAACACTTATTGCCGAAAACGCCCGTCAATAGTTGTGTCTTGTCTTTTTTTATGAACGATGGCGGACGTTTTGTCTACGCAAACATTGGCGCACCGCTGTCGTTCGGCTAATATCCGTTGACGGTAGAAACATGCCGTTAGTCAGTCAGCCGCGATCCTAAAAACGCAAAATAACGAGTACGCCCTTGACCTACGCCCTCCCGGTACCGCCCGCGCCATCCCGACTCGACGAAGACGCTTGGGACGACCTCTTAAATTTCATCGAAGAAAAACGTGTCATCCCGATCATCGGCCCTGAACTACTTAAGGTCGATACCGAAACCGGGCCACGCCTTCTTTATGATTGGGTGGCCGAGAAGTTAGCCGCAAAACTCAACGTTGATGTCAATCTATTGCCAACACCGTACTCGTTGAACGACGTGGTGTGTTGGCACCTATCGTCGCGTGGCCGACGTGAGGAAGCCTACACGCGGCTGCGCTCAATCCTGCGTGAAGCCAACTTCACCCCGCCAGTGGCACTACGTCAGTTGGCCGAAATCACCGATCTCGATTTGTTTGTGTCGACCACCTTTGACGGTTATCTCGAACAAGCCATTAACGAGGCGCGTTTTGGTGGTGCGCAGTCCACCGAAGTTGTGAGTTATGCGCCCAACCGTATTGCCGACCTCACCACTGAGCGCGAACAAATGACGCGTCCGACGGTGTATCACTTGCTCGGTCGGGTATCGGCCTCGCCGACCTATGTGATCTCAGATGAAGACACGCTCGAATTTGTGTGTGCGTTGCAGAGTGAACACCTCACGCCTGAGAAGCTCTTCCACGAGCTAGAAAACAACCACCTGCTCCTCATCGGCAGTAACTTTTCCAATTGGCTGGTGCGCCTGTTTCTGCGTATGGCCAAGCGCCGTCGGCTGTCTGACCCACGCGAGGTCGGCGAAGTGCTGGCGGACAACCATTCGGGTGACGACGAACGATTGATGGCGTTTTTACAGCAGGTCAGTTTGCGCACCCGCGTCTACACCGGGGCGGAAGATTTTGTGGCCGAGTTGCATCGGCGCTGGATGGCGCGTAATGGAAAGAGCGGCAAGTCGGGCGGCAATGTGGTGGCGCTTGATACACCCGCGCGCTTCCTGCCTCCCGCATTGGAGATGCCGGAGAACGCTGTTTTTATCAGCTACGCCCGCGAAGATTTGCCTGCGGTGCAGCGCTTCAAAGCCGCGCTGGACGCAGCAGGCGTCAAGGTTTGGTTTGATATGGAACGCTTGGAGAGTGGTGACGACTACGATCGCAAGATCCAGAAAAATATCGCCCGCTGCGCGTACTTCATTCCTGTGGTCTCTGCAAATACTGAACGGCGATTAGAGGCCTACTTCCGTCGTGAGTGGAGTTATGCGATTGACCGCACCCGCAACATGGCTGACGGCGCGGTGTTTGTGCTGCCGGTGGTGATTGACGACACGGTGGAAGTCAGCGCGCAGGTGCCGGATAAATTTAAGGCAGCGCACTTTACTAAACTGCCGGGTGGCGGAGGCGTTGACGCGTTTGCGGAGCGGTTAAAGACACTGCTGTCGGGGAGAGTGGGATGATGGCTTCGAAGGTTGTCAACGCACCCCATCCCCTTCCCAACCTTCCCCTTGAAGGGGGAGGAGTTTGGCACCAGCCTGCTCATTGGCGAGGAGTTTGGTGGCCTCTCGCCCAAAGGTTTAGTTCCCTCCCCTTCAAGGGGAGCCACAAAACGAATTCCCTTCCCTTCAAGGGGAGCCACAAAACGAATTCCCTCCCCTTCAAGGGGAGCCACAAAACGAATTCCCTCCCCTTCAAGGGGAGCCACAAAACGAATTCCCTCCCCTTCAAGGGGAGCCAC
>JACMOJ010000348.1 GCA_014378085.1 Burkholderiales bacterium
GCCGATAGCACCTTGCGTCGTCGCATTCGTGCCCGTATTGGTGATCAAGAATTTATTCAGCGCATTGGCGCTACGCGTATTTGACGCCTCGTTCGAGTACGGTGAAACCTGGATTTCAAGCGCCGAGGTTGGGCGCCAAACAATTTTTGCCATGACCGTTTGACCGGCCGAGCCGTTAACCTTTTTACCGGTGGTTAGATTATTGAGATTGCCCTCGAAGTCCGACTTGCTTGCGGCGACGCGCACGCCCAACGTATCGGATAACTCGCCACCAAAAGACGCGCTCGCGCGCCATTCACCATCACTAGTTTTGAGCAGTGTGGTTCTACCCTGCAACGGCCCGACCACCGGTTTGGTGACGATGATCAGTCCACCGGCAATGGCTGACTTGCCGAACAACGTGCTTTGTGGGCCTTTCAATACTTCGATTCGCGCGATGTCAGCCAAATCGCGGAACGCTTGAAACTGGTTGGCGATCGGTACGTCGTCGATAATCACGACGACGTCGCCCTCTACGCCGATGCTGGTGGTTTGTGTGCCAATGCCACGCATCGTAATCGCGTTGTTCGCGCTCGTGGTGCCCGCGTTGACCGAGAGCGCAGGGGTCAGCGAAACCACGTCTTCAATCTCGCGAATATTGTTGCGCTGAATGGCTTCCTCTGTCAGCACTGAAATCGAGCTCGGCACGCTTTCCAATTTCTCGACGCGTTTACCGGCGCTGACTACAATTTTTTCGAGTTGGTTTGGATTGGGTACCGCCGGTGTGGCCGCCGGCTTGGCGGGTGCGGGGGTAGTCGTTTGTTGCGCGTTCACCATCGGCACAACGCCCAGCAGGGCAATGGCGACGGCAGTCGCAAGCCTCGACCGCTGCATTGCGATCGGTGGCGACGTGGTCTGGCCGGTTGCGCCCTGTTGGTTATGTTGCACTGGCATCTTGTTCTGCATGATCTTCTCCTCGTTGGATCGTTTCGCTTTTTGGTGCGGGTTGACGAGCGATTTTTAGGACGCGTTCGGCGCGTCACTGTATTGTTATTGGTAGTCGATGCTCCAGCGAAGAGTCATCGGAGAGTCGAGTTTCAGAGGGCCTTGGCGACAGTTCACCCAGGTTTTCATCGGGCCGCTGGGCGACATGAACTCTTCGCGGCCTGCGGTACTTTCACTCGTGCATTTCGCGAGGCCATCGACCTCGAATCGACGAACCGCGCCTTCGCCAAACACGGTCCTGCCCGCTTCGGTGACAGGACGATCAGAGAAAGATGCAAAGTCGAGCGAAATCGAAGCAACATCAACGGGCGCGTTCGGGATAACGCGGTCGATACGGACGATCCGCCCGGGCGAAAACTGATACTCGGTCTCCAGCCGAATGCGACCGTCCTTTACAGGCTGCGATTTGCCTAACAGGGTGAATGCATCCTGCTCATAACGAACGTGATGCACGCCATTACGCGATTCGGCTTTGATGTTCTTGATGAATGTTGTGGGTAGGAGCCGTGCGCCATCGGCGAGCGTAATGGTGGGAAGCAATTGGGGAAACGCGGGCCCCCCGTCAGCGACACCGGCGATGAGCAAGTTCGAGAACGGCAGTGGGTAATAAGGACTATTTGCGTGCTGCCCCGTCCCGCCATTGACTAACAACAGGCTGAACACATATTGGCGGTCGCGAATGATGGCGAGGGCGCGATCGTACTCACCTTGGGCAAACCAAACCAAGTTGAACTTCGGTTGGGTCCGATCTAACCAAGTTGACAGGTCAGCAACCGGGGCTTGGTCGCCAAAACCTGCTCTGATCCAAAGCTGGTTGGTGGAAATGAGCTGATGTAATAGTGAAAAATTCTCGCCCAAAATCCGATGTTTGCCGCGGTAGGCATCAGTGCGGCGGCCCTTCCCCCACATGTCGACTGAGTGCATCTTCGGGTCAAACCAGAAGTTCACATATTTTTCAGTTATTCGGGTTGCATACGCGTAGGCATATTTTTTTTCCTCGGCGGTCAACACGTCGAGGTAAGCCGAAATTGAAAGTATTTCTAGGATCGAGGTATCGGCATAGGGGCCAATGCTGCGCCCAAAACTAAAACCATCACCCGCTATATTGGCGATGTTAAGCGCCACGCTGGCGGCGTTGCGCAGCAATTTTTTTAGTTCGGGCGTCACCGTTAAGCCCGTTTCGACAAAGCGCTGACAGATCTCGGCGACCAACAGGATGCTGTAGCGATCAAACCGTCCTTCTCCGTCGGTTTCATCGGAGAAACCGAATTTGCCGGAGTATTTTTGGTAGTGCTCGAGTGTTTTTGTGAGCAGTCGCTCACTGCCAGAAGCGTCTTCCCAGCCAAGCATCATTCGCAGGCGCGCGATGCTAAACGCAACACCGTAATAGTTGGTCGGCAAATTGATCAGACTGAGATCGGCCTCGATGACAAATTTTCGCCAGTCAAGTTTTGTTCGCAGTGCGGCGAGGGTCTTTGGGCTGATTGACTCTTGCAGCAATCCTGCCGCTTGGAGCTTGTTTAATGCCAGCAGGTAGTAATAAATACCCCACGTGTCGTTGTCCATACCGATGGTCAGGTCCGCTAGCTCGCGGTAGCGCTGGACGGATTCCGCAAGGCGTGTATTTGCGGGGTCGGCTTTCGCCTGCGCCACCAACAAATGGCTGAGGCCCACGGCGATCTTGCCAGGCAAAAACTTGTCGCGCCCGTTGAACGCACGCACCCCGTCGATGCTCAGCTTGAGTTTCTCGGCGCTGAGCCGGTCGAACAGGTATTCAAGCTGGGGCTGCAGCTCGGATTGCACAATACGATTCATCGACGCGGGGGCAGCGGCCCCCGATCTCGCCGCGAGTTCGATACTTGACGCGACATTACTGAAGCAAACCGCACTAACGAACCCGAATAATAGTGCCGCGCTCCAACATGCGCGTGGCGCTAGGGGCGCTCCTAGTTGGCGTCGCGCTTTCAGAACCCGATGTTGCGGGAGCGGGTGGCAAAGGGGAGGCGGATTTGTGATGGACACCGGTGTCATAATCGCCGAATATGTTGGATTTCGGCGATGAAGTCAAGCCAATCATGCAAGATCCTTGGGCGGGCACCGGCGTAATGCAGCGTCTTGGCGGTCCCATTGAGGTCGCGCCGGTTACGCCGGATCCCGCCCCCGCCGCGATGCAGCGCGTACTTGCCGAAGCCGGTTCATGCCGTCGATGTGCGAGTGGTACACGAGGTCCGCAATCGAACCCGACGAATCATTGATAGCCAAGAGGATTTGGGTGGGTGGCCGGTGTTGAAAACTCGCTAAGTCGAGTGTCTTCAACAAACCCGTTAATCGCTAGGTAGCGATGTGTCGTAAGGACTTACCGGAAAAATTCGAAAGGCCAATGTTGGCGAGGGTTTTCAGGCAAAACCGTCCCAAACTGCCCGTCAGATGGCGAGTCTTCGGCCCGGCTCAGGGCAGGGCTTGAAATCTGCCGCACCCGCCGGGGGAAATGCCATGGCAGAAGCTTTCGACAAATTGTTGAAGTTGAAGAACAAGGGTTAGTCTGCTGCGGACGTTCAGTGCGATGTAGCGTTACGCTGGGTAAGTAGGGGTCAAACGGCTAAGACCTCATCTGGCTACTCTATTCCCGCACGTAGCCTGCTTCGCGCTGGCTACGAACAGCCAAGACAAACACCGTATCAATTGCAGCGACGTAGCGATACAGCGCGACGTATCCGTGCGTGTCGCGGCCAATCACAAGTTCATTCATCCCTCTTGGCCCCGGCCGTCCAATTTGCGGATTGTGCTCAAGCACGCTAATCGCTTGAATAATTTCACCGATACGCGCGGCGCGATTTTCAATGTCGTACTGATCGAGGTGATGGAGAATGCGATCAAAATCTTCGCTAACCTCGGGAGCAAACTCAATTTGCGACACTGGCCAACCTATCGTGCCAGTTTTTTTGGCACAGGGCGCGCCGACTTCTTGCCGCTGGTTTTTTCTTTCAGGTAGCGCTGCATGTCCGCCCACGGAATCGTTTTGCCAGATGCCACAATCGTGTCATAACGCGACTCTGCGTCACACAGAAAATCGTTGCGCTGTTCCGCTAGCGCGGCTTTTTCTGCGATGGCTTCAAGAATGAAGTTGTGTGAAGTGGTTCCTGCGCTTTTAGCCGCGCGCGACACTTTTTCTTTGAGATCATCGGGTAGCCGAATAGTGGTGGTGGCCATGTCGCTCTCCAATATTGTGGGCATGTGTAAAAAGTGTAGCACATATGTGCTACTGTCATTTGCTGCCGTGGCCGAGAACCTGCGGCAAATAAAGGGACGCTACCGGAACCGCTTGTTTGTCGCATGAAGGAGCAACCATGCCCTTGACGCGTTACCCAATTAGGTTGGCGAGGTGGCGCCATGCCGACGATTCAGCCACCACGCAAACACACCGGCCGTGACAAACATGATGAGCGAATAAATCGCGGCGGGTACACTCATCGCTGTGTTGTTCAGTACGTTTAGCGCAATGAAGATCGCCAACCTGCCGTTGTGAATACCGATCTCCATGGCTATGGCTATCGCTTGTTTCTGCGGCAGCTTGACCGCCAAGGGCAGGGCATAC
>JACMOJ010000349.1 GCA_014378085.1 Burkholderiales bacterium
CGTGGCGTTGTGTCTGACGTCGAGTCTGGCGGTCGGCAGGGGCGCGCCGGACAGTTTTGCCGATTTGGCGGAAAAATTACTGCCGGGAGTGGTGAATATCGCCACCACGCAAACCGTCAAAACCCGCGATCGGCCTGGAATTCCAGGCATGCCGCCTGAATTCGATGAGTTCATGCGACGTTTCCAGGAGCGGCAAGGGCAGGGCGGGGATGCGCGCCCGGCGCCGGCACCGCGCAAGATGCAAAGCCTGGGGTCCGGTTTCATCATCGATGCATCGGGCATCGTGGTGACCAACAACCACGTGATCGACGGCGCCGATGAGATTAATGTCATCACCAGTGATGGCGTAACGCTTAAAGCCGAGTTGATCGGCCGTGATGATAAAAGCGATGTCGCGGTGTTGCGGGTCAAGCCCGAAAAGCCGTTGCCGGCGGTGGCGTTTGGCGACTCCGACAAGGCGCGGGTGGGTGACTGGGTGATTGCAATCGGCAATCCGTTTGGGTTGGGGGGATCGGTGACGGCGGGGATTGTTTCCGCGCGCGGACGCAACATCGATAACGGTCCATACGACAATTTCATTCAGACCGATGCCGCGATTAATCATGGCAACTCGGGCGGCCCGTTATTCAACATGGACGGCCAGGTTATCGGCATTAACACTGCCATCTATTCGCCTAGCGGTGGTTCAGTCGGGATCGGGTTTTCGGTGCCGTCGAACATGGCGCGCACGGTGGTAGAACAATTGCGCGATTTCGGCCGCGCCCGGCGCGGTTGGCTCGGCGTGATGATCCAGCAAATGACGCCTGAAATCGCTGAAAGCCTCGGGTTAAAGGAAACCACCGGGGTCATGGTGGCGGGCGTTACCACTGGCGGTCCGGCCGATGCAGCTAAGCTGCGCGGCGGCGATGTAATCCTGAAATTTGGCGGCCAGGAGATCAAAGACCGTGCCTTGCCGCGCGCGGTGGCGGAAACCACGATCGGCAAGCAGGTGCCAGTGCTTATTTGGCGTGAAGGCAAGGAAGTCACTATCAGCGTCGCTATTGGCGAAATGCCGGATGACAAGAAGCTAGCCTCCGTTCAGGCTGGCAAACCCGTGGTGCCGGTGGAGCTTTCGGCGCTTGGTTTGATGCTCACGACCATCACGCCCGAATCCGCCAAACGATTTTCGTTGAAGGATGGCCAAAAGGGCGTGCTGGTGACCGAGGTCCTCCCAGGATCGCTCGCTGGCGAAAAAGGACTGAAATCAGGTGACGTGATCGTTGAGGTGCAGCAAGAGGAAGTGGCGACGCCGGCCGATGTGCTGGACCGGGTGGAGAAACTGCGCAAGGCGGGTCGCAAATCGGCGTTGATGTTGGTGCAGTCTCAGGACGGCGTGCATTGGGTTCCGGTTCCGTTGGCTGGCAAGCCTGGGCGTGCGCCGGGGTGATATTGCCCATTTGACCCTACTCAGTTTGCGGGAATACCACTTTTTCTAGGTGTCCCATGATAGCCTGACGGTAGACCGTAGAGCTGCGCAGCGCGGGTCGGCCCAATAAACCCGTACTCCAAGCGCTGCGCTTTGAATTAAAAGCGTGTGGGTGCCGACTGATCTGCGGCTGGCGCATTTTTATGTTCAGGAAATCCGCCGATATTCCACCACTTTATGAGCTTGATTCGTATTATTCCCAAGTTACCAAGTCGATGGCGCGTGTCTGCTTGCGATATTGTGGATGCGATGCGGTGAGCGGCCGCAATCCGTCCATATGTTGATCTGTCGGGCGGCAGTAATTGCCCGCAGTCCAAATGTCCAGCTGGGCCCATGGGACGTTCTGTGCAAAATGCCGCAGAGCTAAATTAAATCAGAACACTTTACACACGCAGGCAGCCTAACTGCGAGGCTACCTTCACGCAAAAAAAACGGCACCGAACAGTGCCGCTTTTTTCGTCAAATATTAAAACGGATGCTATTTCGCCCGATAACGCCGGGCGACACCGAGGCCGAGCAATCCGGAACCCAGCAACGCGAGGGTAATCGGCTCTGGCACTTCCGTCGGTGGATTTGACTGTTCAAGATAGGTAATCGAGATGTTCGTCATCACCGAATAGGCATTTGACAACGCGATCACGTAGATGTCGTTTGTGGTGTTAAGGAACCCCAGCATGATCCCACCATTTACTCCATCAGCGCCGTCGTTGATGTCTGCGTAGTTGCCGTCTATCTGAACTCCAGTATTATCCAACCCCTGTACCAACCCGGTTCCGCCTGCTGGATTGAAACTAAAAAGCGCGGAGAAACCCGCTATCGGCTGGCTGAACACGAGGTAAACAGTATCCGATTGGCCATCATCCGCAGTTGAAGAGTTCACCCCGATAAACGGTGTCAATCCATCCCACGTGCCTGCTCCACCGTTATCATAAAACCCACCCCAGCTGAGCAATGAGCCGCTGTTAACCGCAGGCGTATTTCCCACCCCATCAAACGGATACCCGCTAGCGTAAAGAACATCAGCCTGCGCAGGGTTCTCGTTGCCGTTGGTAGTGCCCCATACAAGCGTCTGCAGGTAGGCGCCAGTCAACTGCTGCCAGCTCTGATCGACCGAACCATTGTATCCGCCCACAATCGAGGAAGGTCCGGGGTCATTACCGCACGCGAAGGATGCACCAGAGCAGGTCGTCGACGGCATATTGATGCTGTAAGTAATATAGTCAGCAGGACCAGCCACCCCGGCATGGGTGCTCAAATACGTAAGCGTCGAATCTGCAGTGGTCCCGAATAACGGGTTAATCGGATCAGCAACCGCCACCGAAGAAACACTCAGCACGGTTAATGCGGTTCCTGCAAGCAGCAGAGCTATCGTTTTATAATTCGCCATATCATAGGTCCTCATTAACTTTTTTGTGGAGCAGCAAACCTCTCCGGTCGCATTAGCAGAGCGTGTGCATAAAGCCTCGACCACTTCTCATGCAATTGATATGCCATCTCAGTAACACATTGAAAAAAAGTAAAAAACTTTCGGCTTGATGCCGACAGGTTGGGACACTGTAAAATTCTCTGACAATTCCAGGTGACGGCGAACTCGAAGTTGGATGTCGGCTAACCAACGTAGAGGTCGCAGCGGATCGCAGGCGTTTGGCACCAAACGCTCAAAAAATAGATAAAACAATAATTTACTTGTATCAACGGTATGTTTAGTGTTTTGTGTTGACGACGAGCTGGCTGGACATTATTCGTTACCTATCATCGGTAGCTGCCCTACCACGACAGCTACAAGGCGCAATGCAGGCGCTGATTTGAAGGATAATTAGTATATGGCCGCGAGCAACAAGGCAGTCGGTACCTGGAACACAGCAGCCGATTGGACACCTTCGGGAGTTCCGTCTGATATTGTTACGATCACAACGACCGGAACTAATACACTTTACACGTTGTCCGGTGCGGCATCAAACACGATCACGGGGCTCAACATATCAGCGCCGTCGTTGAAATTTGCCACGTTGGTGTTTGCGACTAATGCGACGTTGAATGTGAGTGGTAATGTCGCATTCGCTCAAACTGGAACGTCTGCCGCGCTCGCTGCGAGCCTGCGTGGGCAGGGCACCCTCAATGTTACTGGCAGCATCAGTGGTTCCGGAACCTTGGCTTCGACTTCTGCGGTCACGTTGAAAATCGTTGCGAATTCTTTGAATTCGACCGGCTTGGTGGCCAGTGCGTCGGCTACTTCGGCAGTCGTGGACCTGAACCTGACGAACACCAGCACGCTGGCCTCAATTTCTGTGTCGAACACGGCTATGGTCAGGCTGTCGTCGGGTTCGTTGACGGTAGCCTCGGTGGTTGGGGGCAATCTGAACACCGGCACGATTGCGGCGTTTGGCGGCGCGCTCACAATAACCAATGTCTTGACAACAGGTACCGCCGCTGCCCAAACGTTGCTTGCATCGGGCGGCACGATTACCGTGAATGGCGGCTCTATGGGGGGCGGTGGTTTGACCTTCGCCGACGTTGCCGGGTCGCGCTTTAATGTTGGTGGTGCACTAACATCCGGGTCGATCAACTTCGCCGGCACAGGCAATA
>JACMOJ010000350.1 GCA_014378085.1 Burkholderiales bacterium
GCTCTACCCCACCAGCAATCTGTGCACCTAAGCACCAGTAACCTTCCACCATCCGTCGAAACGAATCGCGTCCAATCACCATCACCAGCAAAGCACCCCAATACAAGAGTACCCACCTCAATCGGTTGTCTAGTTTTTAAAGAACATTCAACTTAGTTGGTTGCGGGGGTAGGATTTGAACCTACGACCTTCGGGTTATGAGCCCGACGAGCTGCCAGACTGCTCCACCCCGCGTCCGCATTCAGCACCGGTTTAACTGACCAATCCTGAAGACTAAGTTGCCTCAGAAACGCGCTTCACAATCGTTTCAGAGAACCGCGATTATACGCATAGTTTTTTACCTCGCGCCAATCCATTTTGGTTTTTCTTTCATAGGCCTTGCAAAAACTCGGTGCGCCAGACAACAAACAAGCGCAGTTGCACGTCGTGTGATCGATTTAGATTGATTTGTCTAGGATTAACCGAACCAAGCTAAGCCGTAAACAGCATCACTTGATTTGTGGCGACTGCTCAGTGCGGTGTGAAGACTGTTCTTCAAACCCAGCCTCGAAACGCTTAGCCAGAATCAGTCGACGCTGCGTCGATCTAACAGTGCCTGGGCCAACGTATTTGAATCGACGTATTCAAGCTCTCCCCCGACTGGTAGGCCGCGTGCGATGCGCGACACCCGAATTCCATCAGACAAAAACATTTCACCGATGTAATGGGACGTGGCCTCGCCCTCAACCGTAAAATTAGTGGCGAGGATAACTTCGTTCACTAAACCATCTCGCGCGCGCTTTTGCAGACGATCTAAGTGGATGTCTTTCGGCCCGACGCCGTCCAGCGGCGACAACTTGCCCATCAAAACAAAGTACAGGCCGCGATACGTCTGGGTCTGCTCCATCATCAGCAGATCGCTGGGAGACTCAACAACACAGAGAAGTGACTTATCACGCTTTGGATGCGCGCAAGTCTCGCAAATGTCCAGCTCAGTAAAGGTGTTGCACATCGCGCAATGCCGAGTGCGCGTGATGGCTCCCATCAACGCATCAGATAACCGCGCTGCGCCGTCTCGATCCCGCTGCAGCAGATGAAACGCCATTCGCTGCGCGGACTTTGGCCCCACTCCCGGCAAACAACGCAATGCATCGATTAACGCGGCAAGACTGGACGGCGAATTCATTGTCCCGCTTTTCTCAAAATGGCAGTTTGAAACCTGGCGGCATACCCATGCCCTGCGTAAAGGCTCCCATCTTCGCCGATGAAACGCTTTCCACTTTACGAACTGCATCATTCAGTGCGGAAGCGACCAAGTCTTCCAGCATCTCGCGATCATCCATAACGGACGGATCAATAATGACTCGCTTGACGTCGTGCTTGCACGTCATGGTGACCTTCACCATCCCACCACCAGCAGCCCCCTCGACTTCAACGCTCGCCAGCTCTTCTTGCGCACGCTTCATATTTTCTTGCATTTGTTGGGCTTGCTTCATGAGTGCGCCCAAGCCGCCTTTTGGAATCATCTTTCGCTCCGTCTTCGTTAGATATTGATTTACGAATTTTCAGCCAGCCGGGCGAATTGCTGCGCGATCAATGGTCGCGCCGAACTCGTCTGCCAAATTCTTAATGAAGGGGTCGTTATCAATCGATTGAATTGCTGCTTGTTCCGCTTCATTTCTGGCGCGATCTTCGGCCGCCGCCAAACTACGGCCGACGACTTGACCGACCGCCACATGGATTCGCAGGCTTTCGCCGAGCGGGCCGACCAGATCAGCCTTGAGCTTTTCTTGGTACTTCTTGTCCGCCAGGTGCTTTTGCCCATCGGCCACTGCGAGTGACAACACACCGTCTGCAAAACTGACAAACTCGGATTGCTTGGCGAGCATACCGGCCATGCCAGTGAAGTTTAGCGCCGTGACAAAAGCGGGCCAATCGGACACAGCGGGCAGGTTCATCGCCGTGTACGGCTGACTGGTTTCGCTGGCGCGCGCTGGCTCGGCGCGGCGCGATTCAATGGCCCTTGCTACTGACGCTCCAGCATCGCCGACGGCAGCGTTTACCGAAGGCAAGGGGGCCAGCTTCACCACTTCCAACGAATTACCGCCCACAGACTGCAAAAACGCGATCGCCCGTAACAGCGTCATCGTGAAGCCTGACTGCTCGTCTGGTGCGAGATGCAGATCGCGCCGTCCGAGCAACGCGATTTGATACAACAACTGCACTTCGTCGGCGGCGAATTTGCTTGCCAGCTGAATTAGCCTCGCTGCATCTGGCCCATCTGCCGCATCTGGTCCCACCGTCTGCACCAGCGCGAGTCTTGCGACTACGGCTGCGAGTTCTTTTAATGTCAGGTCAAAGGAAATTGCGCGCGACGCAATCGCCTCAATCTCGGCGACCACGGCGCGGGCGTTACGATCTGCAACTTGCTCAAGAAGGGAGAAAAGATAGGTTTGATCAAGCGCGCCGAGCATGGTCGCAACTTCATTAGCATTGACCGAACCAGCGCCATAAGCAATGGCCTGATCGAGCAACGACAAACAATCGCGCACACTACCCTCGCCGGCTCGCCCAATCATGTCGAGCGCGGGGGCCTCAAAGGCAATTTGTTCGGTTTGGAGAATCTTCGCAAGATGCTCGGCTAGCAGCGTTGGAGCCAAGTTCCGCAAATTAAACTGTAAACACCTTGACAGAACTGTGATTGGTAGCTTCTGCGGGTCGGTAGTCGCCAAGATGAATTCGACGTGCCCCGGCGGTTCTTCTAAAGTCTTCAACATCGCGTTGAAAGCAGACTTCGACAGCATGTGAACTTCGTCGATGATGTAGACCTTGTAACGTCCCGATACCGGCGCGTACTGCGCGGTTTCGAGCAATTCGCGCATTTCATCAACTTTGGTGTTGGTTGCGGCATCGACCTCAAGCAAATCGACAAAGCGCCCGGCATCAATCTCGGTGCAAGCCCGACACACACCACACGGTTTGGACGTGATGCCGCCGCTACCATCGGCACCTATACAGTTCAATGCCTTGGCTAGAATGCGGGCCAGTGTCGTCTTGCCCACACCTCGTGTTCCGGTGAACAAATACGCATGATGGATGCGTCCCGTATCGAGTGCATTCGCCAGCGCCTTGACCACGTGGTCTTGCCCGATTACGTCGTCGAACTTTCGCGGACGCCACTTTCGAGCAAGTACTTGATGGGCCATTTGTGGGGTAGCGCGGTGTTTGTAAAAGGGGGGATGTGACCGACAAGCAATCGACAATCAGCAATCCGAGACCGCCGGCGGCTGAAAGATCCATCGGAGAACAACGCAACATTCGCTTATTGCTCACCAAATCGGACACAACAATACGGTGTTCGATGGAAAACTGGTTGGCGAGCCTTGCCCCCGGCACTTCAACTAATTCGCTGTGGCTGCTTCGTTCCCGACCTGACCAGATTCACAAACGTCGAATGCGGGGAGACCCGCCAGGCCGTATTTTATCGTAGAAATCTTAAAGAAATACCGTGTTTGCCGATTCACACTCGATTCAGAGCCGATTCACACTCGATTCTCCAACTAACGTGGGGCAACCAGCGACAGGTCTTACAAGTCGCGACAAGTGCGAAATCCACAAAACATGTCGTTTCTTAACGTCGAATAAAAATTTCGATATTGCGGATACTTAAGCCGCGGGTGAGTCGCAAATGAGCCGCCCTTCAACACCTTAAACTCGAAATTGCGATGTGCGACAGCGGAAAACGATGCAGTCGAGTAATCGCGGTACGGACCCGCAACAAAACCCAAACGCGGCGCGAACTGTGATGATGTCCACTCCCACACCCGCCCAGACGACGCCCAGAATGCGGGCGATCTCGTTGCGGCGAATTCCCATTCAGCTTCGGTTGGCAACCGGCGACCGATATCGGCAGCATACGCCGACGCATCTGCGTAACTCACATGACAGGCAGGGCCATTGTGCGGCTCACCACCAACGCTCCGCTGCCCTTTCCAAGCTGTGAACTTGGCGGCACTTACCGGCTCACTATCAACTTCGAACGGGGCGATCGCAGCATTTAGTGGTGGCAGCTCATTGTCGAACTGAAAAGACTGGTCCGCCGCCCCTAGGTTAAATACACCACCTAGAATCATAATCGGCGGCGTGCATTCGCTTGCTCGCACTCC
>JACMOJ010000351.1 GCA_014378085.1 Burkholderiales bacterium
TAAGAAGGACGATAGACTTCGCGTGGTGCAAGCGGGAACCAGCCGATGCCACCGACGTTACCGCTGGATATGCTGAGCTGGAAGTTATTTCCGCCCACGAACGCGACCAACGCTGGCGCATAGTAGGCGCGTTCACGCACGGGCCCGGGTACCCAGCCCCAGCTTCCGCGCAGATTCGCCCAGCGGCCATAATGCGAGACTGCAAAGCCCCAGGGTTGATCATCAATCCATGTCCAACCCCACGGGTCTACCCACGCCCAATGACCGTCGCGATAGGGTGCCCATCCGGCAGAGACGCGATTGGGAAACCATACGCTTCCGTAAGTTTCGTCGACGCGCCAATTACCGTTTGCGTCAAGGTCTTCATAGCCAATAACATCTTGGGACACATACCGAGCCGAAGCGGAATTTTCGGAGCGGCGGTCACGATCGCGGGACCAGCGATCAAAGTCGTCAGGGCGAGGCGAACTAACGAGCTCGTAGTCACGCAGGTTCGTCCCGGTGAAGCTATAGCCTTGGCGAGAATCAATGATATAGGCGGCGCCATCGCCATATGCTTCACCCTGCCCGCGGCGTACATAAATGTCTGTCGCATAACCTTCCGGATCCACCGAGATTCGGTATTCGCCTGGTTGCGTGAGTGTAAAGGCAAGGTTTGGTGTGGCCACCTCAAATATTTGGTTGCGGTCGAGTCTGCGCACGCGAACAATTAATGTGCCCTGAGACAATCGCAGTTGAGCGATACGATCGTCTAGATTTAAAATCGATAAGCTCGTACTTGAGCCCATGCGAACGACGGCGCCGCCGATTTGCACTTCAGTGCGTGCGCGCGAATCGACCCACAGCCGGTCACCGGTTGTAAGGGGTCGGTTGGTTGAAGCGCGTACCCAGTCGTTCTCGCCAGCAAATGAAAAGCTCACATTGCCGGACATGTAGCCTACACGCGCGACACGCGATGGCGGGTCCGCACTGACGAGGCTGCTAAACGCCAGCAAAGCGGCACTGGTCACGAAGGCGCAAGCGCGAATACTTAGAGATTGGATTGTCATGATGACTCCTTGCAAAAATGCGTTATACGTCGTGAATATCGCCTCGGACCAAAGTAAGGCCGCTTGGCTCAATGCTTGCAACATAAAATCCTGATTCGCCTTAAACGCAGTGCAACGCCTGTTTGATGACAGCGGAGGCGACGAAGATCAAAATGGGGTAAGCGTTGCGGCGAAATTCGTCACCCTTGCGAGTAACGAATGCGAACGTTCAAATAACGGAGGACATCAACGCCGACAGCTGCTGCCGCAACAATAGAACAAGGCTATTCATTCAGACAGAGGTCTACGGTGTCGACAAAAGTAGAAGTGGGCGAGATGGTTGAAAACACATGGTCAGTCTGCGAGGTGAAGTTCGCTTACTTTGCGTTGCCGACCCCTTTCACCGTATCAGGAAAGATCGTAAAACCTCGTAGGACAACGCCTTACAGCTCCGGCGCGCAGAGCGCGAGAGGCGCAACGCAAGCCAGCGAACGCATCGCTTGTCCTACACTTGGTTCCCATTGTTTCCTACATATTCCTGCCTGCTCCTCGAATTAGCATGGAAGTAGTGTCAACACACCCAAGGGGCAGGTAATGGAGCAAATCATTGCAGGACGCTTTGAAACTAAAGCCAAGGCAGATGCGGCTGCAGCGGCGATTGTTCGCTACATTGACCGTACCGACATATGTATTTTTCACAACAACCCGCCAGGCCAACACGGAACAACAACGGCGAGTGCGTTAGAAAAATTAAATCCCGGGCAGGCAGCAGATGAGCAAACTGCTGTGTCGTCAGCGGTGACCGCCGGCTTGACGGCGGGCGCTATTGGGCTCGCTGGCGGACCGGTGGTGGCATTGGCGGCAGCGGGTGTGGCCGCCTACACAGGGTCACTGATAGGCGCAATGGGCGGTATGCAAGATGAAGAGTCGAGGCAGTTGCCCAAGCTGCGACCTGCTGGCGTCATCCTTGCTGTTCGCATCGCGCGCGCTGGCACCGAAAAATTTGTTATCGCCGATTTACGAACAGCGGGGGCAGAAGATATCGAAAGAGCCGAAGGGCAATGGCGGGATGGAGACTGGGTGGATTTCAATCCGGTGCAGCGGCCGCAACTTATCGCGGCGTGAGCGCACCAACCGCGCGTCGATACTAACCGTTACTCGTTAGTGATAATGCGCCGGCGCCGCATTCGCCTCTTCCGGTAGCTCGGCGTGCACCATTTCTTTGTGCGAGTCGACGAATAGCGGCGCGCCACAGTCCTCGCAGAACTCGGGGGCGTAAAGTTCAGAGAGCTTCAGGACTTCGCCAATTTTGCACTCTTTCAATATGGCTTCGATTTCCTCGCGGGGTGTGCGTTGGCTGACCTCAGTACCTTCGTCGTCCTCGCGACCAAACAGGGGCCAGACGACGCCATGTACCACTTCATCCTGCCCACGAGATGTAAAGGCAATACGGTATTCGTCGACCATTTCATCACCAACGCCGGCGATGATGGCGCGCAGATGTCCCGGATTGCTTTTTAGCGTGTCTTCCAAAAAGCCGACCGCAGCACGCAATCCATAGGGCCGCACGCGACGATCAGACTCACGGCAGTTGTGGAAGTAGGCATCCGGCAGGCAACATTCGAATGCGGTCCCGGGCAGCAGTCGCGCCAAATTAGGCCGCCCTTGCGCTACCCAGCGCTCAAGGCAATCGGTACGCGTCTGCTTTTCGGTTTTTTCCTGCCAGCGAAACAGCGGGGCGCCTTCGGCAACGGCAACAGCGGCAAGCAGAAAACGTGAATCGGCGAGTAGCGGCGCGGTCTCCGGCGCATGTGAAAAATCGAATTTCGGGCGCGTTTGCTCAATCGCGGCGCTGCCGAGCTTGACGGTCATCTTGCGCACGTTGGAAAAATCACGCGGCATCTGGTCAATGCTGTACAGGTATGGGCTCAAGGCCGCACGTGCGCCACGCGCCAAAACATGCGCCTGCAAATGCGTAATGATATCGTCGCTGATTTCCTGCGGCACCGGCCCTGAAGGGATGGCGTAACGTGACCATGCCACCATCGGCAGGGCGAGTAACAGGACATCCCA
>JACMOJ010000352.1 GCA_014378085.1 Burkholderiales bacterium
CACCTGAAAAGCAGCGCCAAATTAGTGATGCAGACAATCGTCAAGCGAAATTTAAGCCAAACAAAATTGCGGTTGAAATGGTTGCCGATCAAGCGGACATGACCACAAGTAATTTCGCAAAATTTAGCGAGGAATCGCTCAAAAAAGATGCCAACGAAATTACGCAAATCGCCTTTCGGATGGCGAGCCAGTTAGGGCATAAGGTGGTCTATGCAATCGATGAGAAAAGCGAAACAATTGATTACTTTCCGTACAATAAAGTTGTCGAATTTGCGAAGGCAAACAATCAACAAGCAATACTTGAAGCGGGAGACGCTTACGGTAAGCGCTGGACAAGTGAGTTTGAGCGCGAGCAAAAAATAAAAACAGTAAGCCAGCTCTTGGCCAATATCAATAAGCCGTCGTACGGGCAGACCGAAATGGCACAGTTTTACTATCCGCTCTTGGCCATCGGCGACAGCAAGACACAAAACGGCGCAGAATTAAATGCTGCTTGGTACCAACGCAACGCCAAAATAATAGCCAAGCTACACCAAACAGCCAAGCCGGGCGACAAAATCATGGTGCTGTTCGGCGCTGGGCACAACTATTGGCTGCGCCACTTTATAAAAGAAATGCCTGGCTATCAATTAGTTGAAGCGTACAACTATCTCAAGTAAACGTTTACCGCTAGTCGCAGTCGATTAATCATAGGGGTCAGCGACAAGTTTTCTTTCCCCGCGAATGATACGAAGATGAGATCAAAGTAGACGTAGGGTGGCCGCGCTCCTCATTGCCCACCAACTGCGCCGCATCAGCGAAACTCTCAGTCGAATGATAGGGGAGAGACCACGATTAATTTTAAGCTTCATGCTCAGCTACTTCATTCGTTACGGCGATCGTCCCTGAATAGGTTTACTTTTATCTTGAAGCCAGGAAACAATTGTGGTTTGTCCCCTATTGCGCTCCGTTAATTTCCGAGTGATGCCGAGAAGCTCGTGGAGGTGCACAAGAAGGAGATAGAAAATGCCTGGCACGTTCACTTCCCAAGCTGAAGTTGCTCATGTCTCAACGCATGGTCTGTGGCTGCTGGTCGGCGACGAAGAACTTTTCCTCTCGTTTGTGGACTTCCCTTGGTTCAAGGACGCAACGATCGCGGAACTTTTTAATGTTGAGCACCCGGCCGACAATCATCTTTACTGGCCGTCGCTTGACGTTGATCTCGCTGTTGAGTCGATTCGCAACCCGTCCGCGTTTCCGTTGGTGGCAATTGTGCGCGCTGCAATCCTAAGCCGGGCGATCATGCGTCTATTTCCCGACGAGGGGCTTCAATAGCGCGAAATATTGTTGCCTTCTACGCGAACCCGGTCGCCGGTGCGCAGGTCTGTTATGTTTTCTGTCGTCATCGTCTGGTTTGAGCCGCTGTTTGTGCGTACCGTGACGCGGAAGGTTTCATGGTCTGCGCGACGCCGTTGCTGCACCTGATTGCCCGCATAGGCACCACCGACAGCGCCGACCACGGAAGCGGCTGTGTTGCCGGTGCCCCCGCCGATCTGATGGCCGATGATGCCGCCAATAATGCCGCCGATTACCGTACCGGCCACATTGCTGGAGTCGTTTCGGCTAATCACTTCGATCCGTTCCACGGTTCCGGTATACGAATTTTGTGATTGGTAATTTTGCGATTGATAGGGCTGCGTCTGATAAGTGGGCTGATTAGCGCAGCCAGCGAGAAGGGCTGCTCCGGCGAACATCGTAATGCCAAGCGTGGGTAAATTTTTCATGTTGAATTCCTTTGGTGTAATGAAGCACAAGGGATGTGTCTTCTTTATGTAAGTAAAGATTAGAGTGGACGTGGGGCGGGGTCTGTGCGCCGTCAAACAAAGCGCTTGGCGCCCACTCGCAGGCTAATGGCTGTAATCCGGTCTCTTGCCATGAGGGTAAGGCTCGATATGTTTGCAAAGACGATTGACATGAAAAATGTGAGCCACTTTTGATTCACATTTTCTTGTCCCGGCAAGCGGATCCTAGGCGTCTGTTCCGCATCAGCTTCATCTTTGCGTGAATTCGCGCAACTGGCGGCTCCCCGCAGTGTCGATTTGACACTCATCCATTACCGTAGTAATGTATTTGGATGGTTATTGCACAATCAAAGATTACAACCCAAGGGCAAATTTCCATTCCGGCGGAGGTGCGTAAAAAGCTGGGCGTCGGCCCGGGGGCACTGATCGAGTGGGACGAGCGTGACGATCAAGTCGTCGTCCGGCGTGCGGGACTGCATACTTTCGTAGAAGTGCATGCGGCATTGTTTGGCAGCTCGGCCAAAACGAAGACATCAATTAACGTTAAAGCGGGCATAAAACAGTACATGCAAAAGCGTCATGCGCGCGGTTGATACGAACCTGCTGGTGCGATTATTGGTGAGAGACAACGCCGCGCAGGTCAAGGCGGCCGAGGCATTCGTGGCGAACGGGGCGTGGGTATCAAACATCGTGCTGGTGGAAACGATCTGGGTACTCGATGCGGTTTACAAACGGACACCAAGACAACTGGCGAAAGCAATTGCATTGCTGCTCAATCACGCCAGCCTCACCTTGGAGCATGTTGATGTTGTAGCGCGAGCGCTGGATGCGTTTCAGGCACGGCCGTCACTTGGATTTTCGGATTGCATTGTGCTGGAAATTGCGCGGAAGGCCGGGCATTTGCCGCTGGGCACGTTTGACAAAGGGCTGGCGAAGTCGGGCGATACACACCGTCTTTGAGGTGGACGCCCATTAAGCACTTGACGAGCGGCGACGCTAGAGATTACCGAATGAAACCCTAGTAAGGACGGCTGCGTTCAAGCAAAAAGTGCTGAAAACGCCCGCCAATAAACGACTTTACGACTTTAGTAACGGCTCTTTATCCCGCAGCTCTCGCCGCAAAATTTTGCCGACGTTGGTCTTGGGAAGGATCTCGCGAAAGACGATGAACTTTGGGTTTTTGTAGCCGGTCATGTTTTCGCGGCAGTAGTTTCGCACGGTTTCTTCGCTGAGTGCCGGGTCACTTTTGACAATAAAGAGTTTCACGGTTTCGCCGGTCTTTTCGTCGGGCACGCCAATGGCGGCGCATTCGAGTACGCCGGGGCAGCTCGCCACCACATCTTCAATTTCATTCGGGTAAACGTTGAAGCCCGAGACCAGAATCATGTCCTTCTTGCGGTCCACAATTTTCACGTGGCCATTCGGCAGCATGATGCCAATATCGCCTGACTTCAAAAATCCATCACGCGTCATCACAGCGGCGGTGTCTTGCGGCCGCTGCCAATAGCCACGCATCACCTGCGGGCCGCGAATGCAAATCTCACCTGCGCTACCGAGTGCCACTTCATTTTCGTCGTCGTCGCGAATCGAAATTTCGGTCGAGGGCATCGGCATACCGACGTCCCCCGTATATTCGGTGGTCATAACCGGGTTACAGGTTGCGCCGGAGGATGTTTCTGTCAGGCCATACCCTTCCACAATGGGCGTTCGTGTCAGGTTCAGCCACTTTTCAGAAACCGCACGTTGCACCGCCATGCCGCCACCGTTGGAAACACGCAGGTCGGAAAAATCCAGCTCGCGAAAACCGGAGTGATTCACTAAGCTATTGAACATCGTGTTCACTGCCGGCAAGATGTTGAACTTGTGTTTACCGATGGTTTTCACCATGCTGTCCAGATCACGCGGGTTGGGGATGAGGATGTTGTGGCCGCCCATCTTAATGGCGAGCCACATACACGTGACCAACGAAAAGATGTGATACATCGGTAGCGCGCAAACGATGACCATCGGGTCCGGAGGAGGGCCTTTTGTGGTGTCCACAATTGCGGGGTTTAGCCAAGCTTCTGAGACGAGGCAATTGCCGTAGATGTTTTCGTGGACGAGAACAGCGCCTTTCGAAACACCAGTCGTGCCACCGGTGTATTGCAGGAACGCGACATCTTCCGGGCCGAGGGTTGGGCGCTTAAGCGTCATGCGGTGACCGCTGGCGATGGTGTCGTTAAAGGCGATGTGGCCGGGCAGGTGGTACGCTGGAACAGCTTTTTTGACCTTGCGCACCACGAAGTTGGTGATGAGCCCTTTCGGAAAACCGAGCAGGTCACCGACGCTGGCCACCACCACGTGCTTGATGGCGCTGCGCGCGATCACACTTTGTAGCGTGGTTGCAAAGTTTTCTAATATGACGATGGCTTCAGCGCCGGAGTCGCTCAGTTGGTGTTCAAGTTCACGCGGTGTATACAGCGGATTGACGTTGACCACCACATATCCTGCTCGTAGTACACCCAAGATGGCAACCGGGTATTGCAGCAGGTTGGGCATCATCAACGCAATACGCGCACCTTGTTGGAGGCCTAACGATTGCAGCCATGCGCCAAAGGCGGTCGAAAGTGTATCGACCTCTCGAAAGGTAAGTGTTTTATCGAGGCACGTGTACATCGCCCGATCACCGAATTTTGCAAATGACTCATCGGCCATTTCGAGAAGCGATGAATAACGTTTGAGATCAATTTCATGCGGGACACCCGCCGGGTAATGCTGCAGCCACCACTTGCTATTTGCTTCCATGCTGGAAGGCTCCTCTAGTTGTATTCGGCCGGCAATCGAGTGCGGACTCGGTCTTCGTTTCTTTTTTTGTGCTGTCTATCTTACCGTTTTAAGGAAGTCTGGATTCAGTTCAGTTCTAAGCCAGACGAGGCGTGAGTATAAAAAATTCGACGCCGCATATGTCCGATATGTAAGGAGAGTTTTTTGTACGAGCAACAAGGTATGGCGACGAAATGGACTGAATCAGGGCTTCCTTAGATATTTGCCAAGTTCCATCTTAGCCAATGACTGCCGATGCACTTCATCCGGGCCGTCCGCTAAACGTAACAACCGCGCCTGCGCGTAGGCAAACGCAAGCGGGAAATCATCCGACACACCGGCTCCGCCGTGGGCCTGTATTGCCCAATCGATGACCTGCTGCGCAACATTAGGTGCGACCACCTTGATCATCGCGATTTCTGATCTCGCGATTTTGTTGCCGACGGTGTCCATCATGTACGCCGCCTTTAATGTCAACAGCCGCGCTTGGTCGATCATGCAGCGCGATTCGGCGATACGCTCATGCCACACGCCCTGTGTCGAGAGCGGCTTGCCAAACGCCACACGGGCGGTCAGGCGCTCACACATAAGCTTTAAGGCGCGCTCAGAAAGGCCGATTAAACGCATGCAGTGATGAATACGCCCCGGGCCTAAGCGACCCTGCGCGATTTCAAAGCCGCGTCCTTCGCCGAGCAAGATATTTTCGGCGGGCACCCGCACGCTTTCAAACAAAATCTCGCAGTGGCCGTGCGGCGCGTCGTCATAACCAAACACCGGCAGTGGGCGCACCACCGTGACGCCTAGCGTGTTGGCGGGAACGATGATCATCGATTGCTGCGAGTGGGTTGGCGCATCCAGGTTCGCGTTGTGATCACTGCGGCCCATCACGATATACACCGCACAGCGCGGGTCACCCGCACCAGAAATCCACCACTTGCGGCCGTTGACAATGTAGTCGCCGTCTTTGCCACCACTGCGTTCAATGCGTGTTTCAATATTGGTGGCGTCACTGGAAGCGACACCTGGTTCAGTCATGGCAAATGCTGAACGGATTTGGCCTGCAAGCAGCGGCGCTAACCAAGTTGCCTTCTGTTGCTCGGTGCCGTACTGCGCAAATACCTCCATGTTGCCGGTATCGGGCGCGCTACAATTAAACACTTCGGGTGACCACGGCACACGGCCGGTGATCTCGGCAAGTGGGGCGTACTCTAAGTTGGTGAGACCTGCGCCATGGGTTTCGCTCGCCGCGCCTGGCATAAACAGATTCCACAAGCCCGCTGCTTGGGCTTTAGGTTTTAGTTCTTCGATGATGGCGGTAGGTGTCCAGCGTTTCCCCGCGCGTGTATTGGCCTCGATGTCTTGGTGGTAGCGATGTTCGTTCGGCATGATGTGTTCGGCAAAAAATGCCTCCATGCGCTGTTGCAGCTCGACCGACTTTGCGGAGTAGGAAAAGTCCATCTTGTATCCCTTATTGTTTGCCGACCGATCACGGTACGCTTTTAGCAATCTGCCAGCCTAGCTCCGCAAGCGGCCGTGCCGCCTTACCCATTGCCTCTGCCTGGGCAGATGCGGCGGTACCATTCACCACGCGCCGCATGATGCCCTGCAAGATACCGGCCATACGAAACATGTTGTAGGCGAGGTAATAGTCGAAGTTTTCGATACCGTCGGCGCGCCCGGTGCGCGCGCAATAGCTGCTCACGTAATCACGCAACGATGGGATGCCAAGTGCGGCGAGATCAACACCGGCAAGTCCGCGAAATGCGGCGGGTGGCACATGCCACGTCATCGCGTGGTACGCAAAGTCGGCGAGCGGATGCCCGAGTGTGGAAAGCTCCCAATCGAGCACCGCCAGAATACGCGGCTCGGTGGGATGGAAAATGAGGTTATCGAGCCGATAGTCGCCATGCACAATCGAGGTCTCATCGCCCGCTGGAATGTGTTGCGGCAACCATTCGATCAGCTTGTTCATGGCCTCAATTTTTTCGGTGCCCGAGTCTTGATACTGCCTGGTCCAACGACTGATTTGGCGCGCGAAGTAGTTGCCGGGTTTGCCGTATTCAGCCAAGCCGATCGCCTCAAAGTTGACCGAGTGCAGGGCGGCGATAACACGGTTCATTTCGTCAAATATCGCTGCGCGCTCGGTGTTTGCCATGCCCGGTAGCTGTGGGTCCCACAGGATGCGGCCCTCGACCATCTCCATGATAAAAAACGCGCGACCAATGATTGATTCATCCTCACACAACGCGTAAGTTTTGGGAACGGGTATATCGGTATGCCTGAGTGCGGTGAGCACTTGGTACTCGCGCTCAATGGCATGCGCCGACGACAAAAGCTTCGATGACAGGCCGGGTTTGGCGCGCATCACGTAGTTTCGCTTTGGTGTGATGAGTTTGAAGGTGGGGTTAGATTGTCCACCTTTGAATTGCTCCACTTTCAGATCATCAAACTCGCTGCCGAGCATCTCGGAGAGCCAATCGCGAAGCGCGCCAATATCGAACTGGTGTTGGCTTGAGACTGGTTTGGTGCCAGCAAAGTGTTGAAACGGGTCGGTCATGAAAATTTTTCGTTTTGTGTGGTGTTTGTTTTATGGATTGTGCTGATGGATTGCCTGTTTATGGATTGCGTGGGCGTTGTTGATCACCATGTTGGGATAAACATGTCATGCGCGTTGTGCCGCATATTGCCCAAACAAGACTTCCATCGTGGAGGATCGGGTGTCGTGTTGCAACCAATCGGTGGGCGAGAGATTAGTGGCGCGTAAGATCACATCACGTCGTTCAGTGCCGATGTCGATCACATTGATGCATGCAGGACTTTGCTCGAACCCACCCATCATCGTCCGTTGGCCGGATAACAGATAACTAAGTATTGCGCGGTTCACACCACCATGCAGGACCAGCAACAGTGTCGACCAGCTGGTGTCTTCTCTGAGGCTATCAATTTCGGGCAGCACACGGCCGAGTAATTCCCCGACACTTTCGCCACCCATGAACTTTGTGTCGAGTGATGCGGTGCCGTAGAGCACATTCAAAAAACTTTCGCGCAATTCTTGCGGTGCAATGTCACGTAACCGACCGGCGCGGATTTCTTGCAGCGCTGCGCGGTGCTCTATTGGCTGCGCAGAATCATGCTGTGCCGAATCCAGCTGTGCTAACAAACGCTGCGCAGTCTCGACGGTTCGCGGTAGTCCGCTCACCAGCACACGATCAAACCGGACACCATGTTGGGCAAACAACTTGCCTGCGGCATCGGCCTGAGTGATCCCAGCGGCGTTGAGCGGAACCTCGTCGGGCGGGAGTGGCTGACCCTCTGGTGTGAAGTAGGTAACGGCGCCATGTCGCATCAGGTAGATACGACGCCGTAGAGGTTTAGCGGCAACGATCGCCTGGCTTGCCAACGATGCTGCACTCACTAAGCGGCCACTTCGTTAGTGCGCGGTGTGAAACCAATCTTGCCGGTTAGCAATTGTAAATACATCACCCAATCTCCGGCAAAACTGTAAAAGGGATAGGTGAATGTTGCCGGGCGATTTTTTTCAAAGAAAAAATGGCCGACCCACGCAAAGCCATAACCGGTCAGCGGGATCAACCAACCCATCCACCATTGTTGGGTACTGAGCATCGTGGCAACTATTCCAAGCACGATAGTTGAGCCGATAAAATGTAGCGTGCGGCAGGTGGCATTGCGATGTTCTGAAAGGTAGTACGGATAAAACGCACTGAAGGTCGTGTATTGTTTTTCCATTTGTGGTGACGTGCCGTTAGTTTTTATACGAGGTGTCGGTTCGGTCGAGCTTTCGCAAGAGCGCGGGCCACGCTAAGTTGGCACCCAACCCGGCGGTGGCGGTTTTCATTTGCGCCTTTGCACCGTCGAGAATGGCTTGCGGTATCGGGATCAAGTCGTCATTGAGGCGGCCGCCAGCTTGCGCGCGAATCTGCACGGCGCAACAGGTTTCAAAAAAGTACATCGCCAAGAACGCATCGGCAATGGTGTTGCCGACGGTCAGCAGGCCGTGATTACGCAGCATCAGAAAATTCTTGTCGCCGAGGTCCCGTACCAGTCGCGGCTTTTCTTCGTCGTTGAGCGCGATGCCTTCGTAGTCGTGGTACGCGAGGCTCGACAACACAATGATCGACTGCTGAGAAATCGGCAGCAATCCACCGCGTTGTGCGGCCACCGCGACGCCATTGACGGTATGGGTGTGCAAGACACACTTGGCGTCCGCGCGCGCGGCGTGCACCGCGCTGTGGATGACAAACCCCGCAGGGTTCACTGGGTAGGGGTTTGCGGCGTCGAGTTTGTTGCCGGCCGCGTCGATTTTGACAAGTGTTGAGGCCGATATTTCTTCAAACAACATGCCGTACGGGTTGATGAGGAACTGGCCCTCCGCGCCGGGAATCTTCGCGGTGATATGCGTGAATACGAGGTCCGACCAGCCGTAAAGCGCGATCAATCGATAACAAGCGGCGAGGTCAAGTCGCGTTTGCCATTCTTCGGCGGAAACTTGGTTCATGATCGACGGGATATTGGGGAGATTTGCGGTGGGGCTCATTTAGCCCCAAGCGTTGTAATTTTCATAGCGTAGAGTTTACGCCGATCGCCTACATTGCGGGCGTCATCACCGTCAGCTAAACAGCGCGGAATCGACGGGCGAGCTGAATAAACCGGCGCTGTGCGCCGCCCAAGTTGTCGGTTGGCGCATAACGTGCCGCAACGTACGCAGCGATGACTTTTGTGGCCTCTACATAGTCTTGCGGTCGGTCATGTTCGATGCGGTTTAAGAAATCTATCGGCCCCTCCGTTAAAGCGCGGGCCAAGCCCTGGCGGC
>JACMOJ010000353.1 GCA_014378085.1 Burkholderiales bacterium
GCAAGAAACACGTCGATACGATAGGCAAGCTGGCTAAAGCGGCGAGCGTCCCTTTTGTCGCAGTGATTGCAAAGGCCGTTACGCCCCATGACGGGATCATTGCCGCCGCGAAAAAGCATAAGTGCGACGCCATCGTGCTTGCCTCACATGGCCGCAGCGGCCTCACGAAGCTCTTCATGGGAAGCGTTACGCAACAAGTATTGGCGCACTCGAAGATACCGGTGGTAGTGTTTCGCTGAAAAACGTATGGCGTGGCTGCACAGATATACGGCAACGATGCATAACCCCGCGACCAGCAGCTTTATCGCGCGCGTCATCCTTTGGTCTGCGCTCTCCTTCAGTCTGAATCTGGTGTGGGAGATCAGCCATGTCGGGCTCTACACGATATGGCGGGAGGCCGATGGTCTGCGCATCGCCTGGTCGGTGTTTCATTGCACCTTGGGCGACGTCGTGATTGCACTTGCGGGCTTCGCGCTAGCCGCCATCGTGCTCTGGCGCGCGGACTGGCCTGTATCGCGTCCGTGGACAGGAGGACTGATCGTGGTGATCGCCGCAATGGCATTTACCGCATGGAGCGAGTGGTACAACGTATATCGCGCGGGTGCCTGGGGCTATGCGACAAGCATGCCGCTGATATTCGGAATTGGTATTACACCGATGTTGCAGTGGCTGGTCTTGCCGCCCGTGATGGTGGTCGCCTACCGAAAGCTGTGGCCGGCACTGTATGGCTGGCAAAAGCTGCGTACTCCGTTTGCAGTCAACAATTTACTTAGGAGCAAAAAATGAAGTCAGAAATCAAGGATTTGTACCAAACAAGCATGCACGATCACCCACGCGCTGGAGTCACTTATTCAAGTGCAACAGCGTCTACAGGTAGCACGCGCTACACATGCTCGATGCATCCGGAGATTGTGCGTGACGGACCGGGCAAATGTCCAAAGTGTGGCATGACGCTGGTACCAATTTAGGCGATCGGGCGTAACAAAAGATTTCAGTTTCCGCAGCATCGGGTTCCCATGTGTCGGTCAAGTCTGGTCATGGCACCATTCGGCTTGACCGAGCCTTTTTTTGTGCTCGAATACTGGAATCTACCAAACTCCAGCACCCGCGCGGATCACGGGACATAAATGCCTGGAAACGTCCGCCAATATTGAATGTTGCCCGATTTCCAACGATGATGTTCGCAATGAGATTGTCGAAGCAAACTCAAGCAGCGGTTCCCGAAGCGCGACAACAGAAAGAACCAAATGACACTAGCCGAACAAGAACTTGAAAGCACCGTAACCGAACTCACTGCGCCCGGCATAGGCATCCTCGCGACCGACGAAACTGTCGGCACCATCGAGAAGCGCTTCAGCGAATTGAATATTGTATGCACCGAAGTGACCCGCCGCGATTACCGGGAGCTCATGTTCTCTACTCCCGGACTTAGTGCGTTCATCAGCGGTGTCATTCTTTTCGATGAGACCCTCAGGCAAAAAAGTGGGACCGGCGTGCCGCTACCGCAGTTACTGATATCGCAAGGGTTGGTGGTAGGCATCAAAGTGGACAAGGGTTTGGTGCCGCTACCCGGTTTCGCGGGTGAGAAAGTGACGCAGGGTCTGGACGGTTTGGCAGAACGGCTGCGCGAATACAAGCTACTCGGTGCCCGCTTCGCCAAGTGGCGCGCGGTGATTGGCATCGGCACCGACATCCCGACGGCAGGGGCGATTGCAGCCAACGCGCAAGCCTTGGCGCGATACGCAGCCATCTGCCAGGAGCAAGGACTGGTACCTATCATCGAGCCCGAAGTATTGATGGACGGCGACCACACACTAGACGACGGCGCGCACGTCACCGAAGAGGTTCTTCACGCCGTTTTTCACGCACTACACCAGCAACGCGTCGCGCTTGAGTACATGCTGCTGAAACCTGCCATGGTGTTACCGGGAACCACCTGCCCGACGCAAGCCACACCGTCACAAGTTGCAGAGGCGACACTCACCAGCTTGCGACGCACCGTGCCTGCTGCAGTACGAGGGATCAATTTCCTTTCCGGCGGGCAGAGTGAAACGACGGCAACTGCAAACCTGAATGCCATCAATGCGAAAGCAGTAGGCCAACCGTGGAACTTGCGCTTTTCTTTCGGGCGCGCCCTTCAGGCACCCGTGCTCGACGCATGGCGCGGTGACGCGGCGAACAAGGAAAAAGCACAGCACGCGCTGTCCCATCGGGCGCGTCTCAATAGCGCGGCTTGCGAAGGCAAGTACACGAATGATATGGAGAGCGCGACGTGAGGAAAGAAAAGTAACTTGAAAAATGTGAGCCCTTTGGCCGGAAAACCTGCCACATCAGCAATGCTGGCCAACATTCCAAAATTGGTAGCGGCCTACTACAGCGGTGTGCCTGACTTCTCGATAACGGCGCAACGCATCTCGTTTGGCACATCCGGACACCGCGGCTCCGCATTGCAGAATAGCTTCAACGAGTGGCACGTATTGGCGATCATCCAGGCGATATGCCTGTACCGCCATGCGCAGGGTTTCAATGGCCCGTTGTTCCTTGGCATCGACACGCACGCGCTGTCCAAACCGGCGTATGCCAGTGCAATCGAAGTGTTGGCGGCAAATGGCGTGGAGGTCATGATCGCAGCACAAGATGAATACACGCCCACCCCAGTAATTTCGCATGCGATTCTCACCTACAACCGTGGACGGGTGGCGGGACTCGCGGACGGCATCGTCATCACGCCGTCGCACAACCCGCCGGAGGATGGTGGCATCAAATACAATCCGCCAAACGGCGGCCCGGCGGGTACTGGCGTCACTGGCTGGATCGAAGCAAAGGCCAATGCGTTTCTCAAAAACGGTCTGCGAGGCGTGCTTAGGATGCCCGTCGAAAAAGCGTTGCGCGCCGCGACGACCCACCGCCATGACTATCTCAACGCGTACGTCAGCGATCTGGGCAATGTGCTCGACATGGATGCAATTCGTGGCGCCAATCTCAGCATGGGCGTCGATCCGCTCGGTGGCGCCGGGGTTCACTACTGGCCGGCGATTGGCGAGCGCTACAGTCTCAATATCACCGTCGTCAATGACGCCGTCGACCCCACATTCCAATTTATCCCTGCTGACTGGGATGGCCGACTTCGCATGGATCCCTCCTCAATCTACGCCATGCAAAACTTGATTGGCCTGAAAGATCGTTTCGACATCGCCTTTGCTTGCGATGCTGACCACGACCGGCACGGAATTGTCACGCGCAGCAAGGGGTTGCTCCCGGCGAACCACTTTCTGTCTGTCGCCATCGACTACCTGTTTCGGAATCGGCCAAAGTGGGGTGCGCAAGCTGCAGTCGGAAAAACCGTTGTATGCACGCAGATGATCGATCGCATCGCTGCAAAGCTTGGAAGGCGACTCTATGAAGTGCCGGTCGGCTTCAAGTGGTTTGGTGAGGGGTTGTTTGACGGCTCGCTCGGTTTCGGCGGTGAAGAAAGCGCCGGCGCGACGTTCCTGCGCACCGACGGTACGGTCTGGACGACCGACAAAGATGGACTTGTCCCGGCACTGCTGTCCGCGGAAATCATGGCGCGGATGGGCCGCGATCCGGGCGAAATCTACGGCGAACTTACGCAGGAGTTAGGCGAATGCCTTTCCGAGCGGATCGACGCACCCGCGACGCCGGAGCAAAAACGGCGGCTCTCGCAACTTTCGCCGCAGCAGGTGCAAGTCAAAGACCTGGCCGGCGAGAAAATCTTGAGCATTGTTGGCCACGCACCCGGGAATGGCGCGCCCATCGGTGGATTGAAAGTGATCGCCGAGAATGGATGGTTCGCGGCGCGTCC
>JACMOJ010000354.1 GCA_014378085.1 Burkholderiales bacterium
GGCGTCGGTGGCAATGACAACCCGCGCGCCTTTCTCGCCATTAATGCGCCCGCTTTGGTCCCACTGCGCAAGCAGGGCGCTGAGTTTGGCCACATCGTTGTGGGGATATCGCTTGACCGTGGCTCGCGAGAGTTGCGCGCCATCATTAAGACAGGCGTGATTGAGTTTGTCGGCGAAGATGACATCACCACGCCCAGCCAGCGAAGACAGGATGCCGAGATTGGCGGCATAGCCGGAACCAAACAGCAGCGCTTTTGGCATGCCCGCGTGTTTCGCGAGGCGCTCCTCGAGTTCCTCGTGTGGTGCCATATGCCCTGTCACCATGTGTGATGCGCCGGCGCCGAGGCCATATTTTTTGAGTGCGCGCATGGTGGCCTCCACCACACGGGGATGATTCGCGAGGCCTAAATAATCATTGCTGGCAAACGACAACACCCGCTGGCCATCGATCACCATCGATGCATCCTGTGCCGTGGCAACTAAGCGACGTGCACGCAGTTGGTCTGCTTGGGCGAGCTCGGCGAGGTAGGCGGAAAAATCTGAGGTCGGCATTCGGTGGTGGGCTACGGATGGAAACTGGTTGAAACCCCAAATAAACGCAGATGGAGCGGCAGAGCGATGACCCTAGCCCGATGAAATCATTGGAGAGAATTTGTTCCCCTCCAGCAACCTGTGACCGTACCTTGAAGGTTGGCGATCTAGGGTTTTACCGGATGCATCTGCGTGCATCTGCGTTTTTATGACGCCTTACCGAACTAAAGCGGCTCAATGCCCAGCTTAGAAAACAGTGCACGATCGCGCTCCACGTCCGGGTTACCCGTGGTGAGTAACTTCTCACCGTAGAAAATAGAATTGGCCCCAGCCAGAAAACAAAGTGCTTGGGTGGCTTCGTTCATCTCCTGCCGACCCGCCGACAATCTCACAAAACTCTTCGGCATGGTGATGCGTGCCGCCGCGATCGTGCGCACAAATTCCGTCCAATCGATGGCGCGCTCACCGGCCAGCTGCTCGTGTAGCGGCGTACCCTCGACTTGTACGAGGTAGTTGATCGGCACGGATTCTGGTGGCGGGCCAAGGCTCGCCAATTGTGCGATGAGGCCTGCGCGTTCGGTACGCGACTCACCCATCCCCACAATACCGCCACAACACACATTGATGCCGGCCTCACGTACGCGGCTGAGCGTATCGAGTCGATCTTGGTACGCGCGCGTCGTTACGATGTCGCCGTATTTTTCCGGCGCGGTGTCGAGGTTGTGGTTGTAGTAATCGAGGCCCGCAGTCTTGAGTTGTTCGGCTTGACCATCTTTGAGCATGCCGAGTGTGCAGCAGGTTTCTAGCCCCAGCGCCTTAACTTCCCGCACCATATCCAAGACGGGCTCGAGGTCGCGTTGTTTTGGTCCGCGCCACGCCGCTCCCATACAAAATCTTGATGCGCCGTTTTGCTTGGCAAGCTTGGCGGTCGCGACAACGGTGGCAACGTCGAGGATCGCCTCGTTCTCGACGCCGGTTTGGTAACGCGCCGCCTGCGGACAATAGCCACAATCCTCAGAACAGCCGCCGGTCTTGATGGAAAGCAGCGTAGAGAGTTGCACCTTGTTGGCGGCGTGATGCTCGCGGTGTACGGTTTGCGCACGGAAAAGCAGATCGTTAAAAGGCAGTGCAAACAGTGCCTCAACGTCGGCGACCGACCAGTTTTGCGCTTGCCAGCGACGCGATACGTGAACCGCCTGTGGGGGTGGCGACTCTGTTGGTACGGGATGCGACGTTGGCGAGAGTTGCGGCATCACAGTGCTCATGGTGGCTTTCGTGCGGTGTCGGCCTGTGGTGGCATTACCGGCTTAATGTTTGATGCCCACCCAGTGCCGTCTCATAAGAAGAGGCTCATCGCAGCATTTAGCGCGATGGGAAGGCTAAACTTCGACTATGAAGAACGCCCAACGGTATGTCAATTCCTGCCTTGCCAAATTACGACAATTGCCTAATCGTTACGCGCATGCGGTTTGTTCGATGGCAAATGCGCTCGAGTTTGGTCTAACCCGATAGCGTATGGCCAACATCGCTTCCGGCTTGTTTGGTCGTCCACGTTTAACCAACATCGAGCAAGCTTGTGCCCTGTGTGAAGCCACCGGTCGAAGCGCGGTCTGCATCGCGTGCGTCGATAGCTTGGCACGCTCGCAGCGCGCATTTGCGTGTGCAAGCTGTGGTGTGCCCGGCGCAACCAGTGCGGTCTGCGGACAGTGTTTGCGCGATCCGCCATTTTTTGATGCCACCATCGCCGCGTTCCATTATCAATACCCATTTGACCGGTTGGTACAGTCTCTTAAGTTCAATGCCGATTTAAAGTTGGTGCAGTTCTTCAGTAATGCACTGGCACAAGCGGTGAGGTCGCCGCATGACGAGATACGCTCGCCTCACGAAATTGTTGTGGCACTCCCGTTGGCTAATGAGCGCCTTAAAAAGCGCGGCTTTAATCAGGCGGCGTTGTTGGCGGCTGGAGTGGCCAAACAGCTGCGGTTGCCGGTCGCGCATGGCGCGATGTTGCGGATTCGTGAAACACCGCCGCAGTCGGGGCTCAACCGCGAAGCTCGAATTAAAAATATTCGTGGCGCCTTCGCGTGCGATGCCAGTCTTGCTGGGCGCAGCGTGGTGTTGGTCGACGATGTAATGACCACTGGGGCAACCCTATCCGAAGCCGCAAGCGCGCTGAAACTAGCGGGCGCCGCACGGGTCGAGGCGTGGGTGCTGGCGCGCGCCCTTCCGGGCAGCAACTAATGGTCGAAGTTGTCCTGGTCTCGCCTGAGATTCCACCCAATACGGGTAACGTAATTCGCTTGTGTGCCAACACTGGCGCCAGGCTTCACTTGGTTCATCCTCTGGGATTTGTGTGGGACGACAAGCGCGTGCGCCGTGCCGGCCTCGACTATCACGAACTGACCAACGTAACACATCACGTCGATTGGGCGGCATGCGTGGCGTCGCTTGCGAATCGCCGCTTCGTCGCCATTGAAACCGGCGGGACTACGCCGCTCGATGCGTTTGTCTTTCACTCAGACGACGTCCTCGTGTTTGGGCAGGAGACGGCAGGTTTATCGAAGCAAATTCTGGCGGAAATCCCGCCTAACCAACGTGTGACACTGCCCATGATGCCAGGCAACCGTAGTTTGAATCTGTCGAATTCAGTTGCCGTCACTGTCTACGAAGCATGGCGTCAACTCGGCTACCAAGGCAGCGTGATGCGCTAACAGGGGATGGCGGGACAGGTTGGCGCTCGCAACTGTCCCGCGTTGCTGGCGACTAATTGATCGCAATACGTTTTGCGGCAGGCGCTAGTTTTTTGGGCAGCACCAATGTCAGCAAGCCGTCCACGTACTTGGCTTCTACGTTGGTATCGTCAATTTCCTGTGCAACGACAAAACTGCGCGATGATTTGCCAAACACCCGCTCTGCATGCACCACGCGCTCGCCCTCAGCCACCGATGGACCACGTTTCACTTCGGCTTCAATGGAAACTTCGTTTTTTTCCACGTTCACGTGGATGTCCTCCTTGCGAACGCCGGCTAAAACAGCCGTTACGCGATATGACTTCTCGTCTTCGGTGACATCGATTTTGATGCGCGGCTCACCTGCGGTTGCCGGACCAAAAAAGCTCGCAAACAGGTCGTCGGTTGAAGGACGTAGGCGGGGGTTAAGATTGTGAAGACGTACCAGTGTGTTCATGTTTTTTCTCCAAGAGTTAAAAATCAAATTCGCGCCGTAACCGTATCGGTGATCAGCGATCTGCTCGTTACGTCAAACGAAATATTTAGCGTACGAGCGAGTGTGACGACAACGAATAAGATAGTTACGACATCCGAAACTACAAGCGCTGAAAACACTTCGAGCTGAAATATTTGCTTCGGCTCAAATGTGCATTTATGCTTGTATTTACGTTCGATGCCCCCACAGTGAAAGGCCGATTAAGATCGGTTGGTACGTGGACGCTGATCGTGCCTTTTTTACGCAGCACGAGTTGGTTTAGTCGCAACGCTTTAGATACTTCGCGCCGCCTCATGCGCTTCTGCCGCAGTGGGGAAGACGGCCATGACCTCATCGCAGATGTTCTTAACCACCGTGTCCTGCCAACGAACTACGTTGCCTGACAGAAGATTTAGGCCCTCGTTGATCGTAGTCGCGGCGACCTCGTCGCCAAAATGTAAAGATGAAAACTGCCCGTCTGGCGGGCAGTTTCACGGCAAAGATGCTTAAACTGCCCGTGGATTGGCGAGTTTTGCATTTCACAAGACGTAACGCGCAAGGTCCTCACTTTTTGCGAGCGCACCGAGTTTTTCATCGACGTAGGCCGGTGTGATCGTAAAAGCGGGCTGTCTGGCGTCGGCGTCATAGCTAATATCTTCAAGCAGTTTTTCCATCACCGTATAAAGTCGGCGCGCGCCTATATTCTCGGTTTTTTCATTCACCGCAAACGCAATCTCGGCAAGGCGGCGGACGGTTTCCGGCGGAAAGGTCAATGCGACGTTTTCGGTTCCAAGTAGCGCTTGATACTGCTTGGTGAGGCACGCATCGGTGTTGGTGAGGATCGCTTCAAAGTCTTCCACCGACAGGGACTGTAGCTCAACTCGAATCGGCAGGCGGCCTTGCAATTCTGGAATGAGGTCAGACGGTTTGGCGAAATGAAATGCGCCAGAGGCAATAAACAAAATATGGTCGGTTTTCACCATGCCGTATTTGGTGGAGATGGTGGTCCCCTCAACCAGCGGCAATAAATCACGTTGCACGCCTTGGCGCGACACGTCCGCACCTTGCATCTCCGAGCGTGTGGCGATCTTGTCTATTTCATCAAGAAATACGATGCCATTTTGCTCAACGTTTTTCAACGCCTCCAGCTTGGTCTCGTCATCATTAACGAGTTTGATGGCTTCCTCATCGGTCAGGAGACGCAGCGCTTCTTTCACCGTTACCTTGCGCGGTTTTTTACGTCCAGAGCCCATGTCCTTAAACATGCCCTGCAATTGCTGTGTTAAATCTTCCATGCCCGGCGGACCAAAAATCTCCATCGAGGCTGGGGTGACCGACAGCTCGATTTCAATTTCGCGATCATCGAGTTTGCCTTCGCGCAGCATCTTGCGAAATTTTTCGCGCGTCTGACTGTCGTTCACCGCCGTCTCTTCATTCGCCGGTTTGCCATAGAAATCAAAGCTTCTCGCCTGCGGCAGTAGCACATCAAGCACCTGCTCTTCGGCATTGTCGCTGGCAAGATGGCGCGTCTTTTGTGACGCCGACTCGCGGGCCTCCTTGATGGCCGACTCAACCAAGTCGCGGATGATGGTGTCGACATCGCGTCCGACGTATCCTACCTCCGTGAATTTTGTCGCCTCGACTTTTATAAACGGGGCTTGAGCGAGCTTGGCGAGACGCCTAGCAATTTCGGTTTTGCCGACGCCGGTTGGCCCGATCATCAGAATATTCTTCGGTGTGATTTCAGTGCGCAGCGGTTCGTCGACTTGACTGCGGCGCCAGCGGTTGCGCAGGGCAATGGCGACCGCACGCTTGGCGGCGGCTTGGCCGACAATGTATTTGTCGAGTTCGCTAACAATTTCTTTCGGCGTCATCATCCGAGCGTCTCAATGGTGTGGCATTGGTTGGTGTAGATGCACAAGTCACCTGCAATGGTCAGCGCCTTCTTGACAATTTCGGCTGGTGCCATTTCGCTGTTTTGCAACAGCGCAAGCGCCGCGGCAAGTGCGTATGGGCCGCCCGAGCCAATCGCTAACAATCCATGCTCCGGTTCCAATACATCGCCGTTACCGGTGATGATTAGGGACGACTCAGAATCTGCCACTGTCAGCATCGCCTCAAGCCGGCGCAACACGCGATCTGTTCGCCAGTCTTTGGTAAGTTCGATGGCGGATCGCATCAAATTTCCCTGGTGTTTCTCCAGTTTTGATTCGAATCGTTCAAACAGCGTAAATGCGTCCGCCGTCGCGCCCGCGAAGCCAGCGAGGATCTGCTCTTTATAAATTCGGCGCACTTTGCGCGCACTGGCTTTCACCACGATGTTGCCGAGAGTGACTTGGCCATCACCGCCCATCGCGACTTGTTTGCCGCGTCGAACCGAGACGATGGTGGTACCGTGGTACTGCTCAGGCTGTTGGGACATGTTGTTGAGTATCGTAAGTGAGCGCTAAATAAAGTTGCGACGGACAAGAATAACGGACGACTAAACCGATTTCTTGCGCATGAGAATGGCGTGTTTCGTCATTCCAAAGATTTCCAGCAGTGCGGCGACGAGCTCATTGATGTTCGACAACACCACACGTTTTTGTGACAAGTGGATTGTACGGATCGACTCAAAAAAAAGGCCGGCCGCCGCAAAATCGATTCTGAGCAATTCGCTCATGTCGACGGCCACCTCGGACTTGGACGAAGCGTAAAAAGACAGCTGTTGCAACATCTCCAAACTGTTGTGGCTGATCACGCCCTTGAGGTGAAAACCAACTGGGACAACGGGCTCTTCTCTAGAAAGCACCGGCAAGAGAGCGGCGGATTCGTCGCCCGCTGGCCGCTCGACTGTCTCCCAAGGTGGTGGCGACCTCTCAAAGGCGACCGCGTATTCAAGGCCTAAGTCCTCGTACTCACGGAGACGTCCATCGAGTACATACAGCTCAAATAGCAATGACCAATAACCCTGACTATCGGCCGGTGGTGTTCCCACTTTTTCGTTGATACCTTGTTTGAGCTGCTGCGCGAATTCATCGAGGCCGTTAAACCACACGGGAATTTTTTGTTTGCGTGTTCGCTCGAGCACAATGGCGAATAACTCCGCTTCCACCGACAGGATGTGTTTGACTTTATTGAACTCGAGCCGCGCGCTGCCCATTTGTTTGGCAAACGCCTCGAACCGATCAATTTGTTCCAAGATCGCGCCATCCGGCGTTGGGGTAAAGGTGAAAAGATCTTTACGCTCGCGTTTCTCTTTACGCCGCGGGTCGTAGTCAGCGCCCGCGTCGATCCACGGCGGCGCTGACCGCTCAAAGTTGACCGAGAACAGCATCGACAGCGCATCAAACTCTTGTCGATTGTTAGTGAGCTGATAGAAGTCAAACATCATCATCCACGCGCGAACGCTATTTTTGCCGTCGTCGGTGCGCAGATAGTCTTTCAAAGTGATCTCTGCGGCGTCAGAGTGGTCGGCCGCATAAAGAATCGCGGCTTCGTAAATCGGCGGGAAGCTCGTGGAATCCGGCTGCAAAGCTTCGACCGAAAATACGCCAGAAGCTGACATCACTTTCTGGTTGGGTCCGGTCGCAGAGGGTTTGGTAGGCGGAGTGGTGGCCATGTGAACCGACTATCCAGTCGATGGATTATTGCTTGACGGCCTCGGCGTTGGTGAGGCGGTAGAACAATTGGGTATCGTTCACCAGCTCAAATCGCCCGGTGACAATGATCGGCTCCCACTGGTTGTATTCAACCGGAATCTTGGCGAGAACTTCAACCAATGAATCCGGCCCCTGATAAACGCAGTACGGACAGTGGGATGGCAGCGGTGAAAGCAAAAAGTGCTTCTGCCGAGCCGACGTAGAAAGTGGCATCACGAAGCCGTAAAGCTTAACTTCTTTTTTGTCGAGCTCCTGAATACGTGGGCCGAACTCCGGCAGCATTTGTGGCGTGCCAGGTTTTGCACCCTTGCCTTTGACTTCGACGAGCTTCACTTGGCGCAGCAGCTGCCAGGGAACGGTGCCGGCTGGGAGCGGATCTTTGCCAATAAAGCCAAACAACTGTTCGTCCGGAATCTTGCCCGGCACGTTGCCGAGTGGCGCACTAGGCTGGGCTTGCGCCGTCAGGCTCGCCATGCCCATGCCTATTCCCACGCTTAACGCCGCAAGCAGCGACAACAATTGAGCCGAAAGTCGTTTTGAGTCCGCACCTGCTTTGGGGGAAATTGCTTTACGGGAAACTGCTTTGCAAGAAACTGCTTTGCAAGAAACTGCTTTGCTGGCGACCGCATTGTGGAAAAATTCCTGGCTAAACATCTTCATTTCAATTCATCTCCTGCGCAACATATCGCGCAAATGTTACTAAATACCGTACAACAAAATTTAAGCTACTTCACCGCGAGCAATTCGGGTGTGGCATCTCGATACGCGCGCCAAGCGGGAATCAATGATGCCACCAGCGAGAGCGACAGCGCGCCACCGATGATCCACCACTCTTGTGTGACCCAAACCTGCCCGCCGATGGCGACCCGTTGTGATGCCGCATAAGCATGACCGATCCACTCCGCAGCGCCATGTCCTACCGCCAAGCCAAGTATAACGCCCAGTATTCCGAGGATTGCGCCCTGGAGCAGCGTCGAAAGTAATATGACCGTCGGCGAGGCACCCAGTACGCGAAGCAGCGCCAAGTCTGCACGGCGCTCATCCAGCGCGTTCATCAAGCCGATAAAAATACCCAAGCCCGCGCATACCATCATCATGGCCGCAAACCCCTTCAGCGCGGTGACCCCGACGCCAACCAGTTGGAACAGGCGCGCACTCTCAAGTGCCGGCGAGGCGGCCTGCATTGCTGAGCTCGCATTAACGGTGCGCGGAAAGCTCACCGCAGCCAGTGGTGTGGAGTACTGAATCAAATACGCGGTCACTTCACGTTTTTCGTCGTCCTCATGTTCATGATCATGCGCCGTACCGGCCGACGCAGATTTGGCCTCGTGCGCATTTGCGTGTTTTTTAGCGCTACTTTCAGCATGGTGGTGCTTGTCAGTTTTGCCGCCGACTGGTTTAGCGACTGCGGTCGGCGGTGCCGGATGGTCGTGTAGCGCCCACACGCTGGCGAGATCGGTGAGGATCAGGCGATCCATCACGCTGCCGGAACTCGCGAGCACACCAACCACGACATACGGATGGTCGCCGTGTTCGCTAATGCCACTTTCTGCCAACCCGTGGGTTCCGACAAATTTTGCCCCGACGCCAAGCCCAGTGGCACGTGCCGCATCAGCCCCCAGTACGGCTTCCAGTGGTTTTCCCCAGAGCCTGCCACTTGCAACTTTGCCTTGGTAGAGTTCCAAGTAGTCCTTCGAGGTGCCGACGATGCGGAACCCTTTGTGGCTATCACCGAGAGCCAGCGGCACAGCGCGTTTCACCATGCGAGACGCGATGATCGGTGCGGCATCACTCGCCAGCACATTGCCAGTTGGGATATCCACCTGAAATACCGAGGACAAGATGAGCTGCATTGGACTGCCTTTGGCACCAATGACCAAATCAATACCGGCGCTGTCGCGCTCCATGCGGTCTTCTGCCTGCGCCAGCAACAAAACTAACGCGATGATGGTGCCAACGCCGAGGCCCAACAGCAACACATTGAGCGCGGTGGCAAGTTTTTTCTCGCGCAGGTAGGCCGCAGCAATTGAGAACGCGGTGGAGAACTGCTTCATGCCGCCCCCAACTGAACGATGTGGGCAAACCGCGCTTTGATACGATCGTCATGTGTTGCCACAATTAGCGTTGCGCCGTGTGATTCGGCTTGGCTAAGCAGTAGGCTTACGGCAGCCTCACAATTTTTGTCGTCTAGTGCCGAGGTCGGCTCATCAGCAAGCAGTAGTGCGGGTTTATTCACCAGCGCTCGTGCAATCGCCGCGCGTTGTGCTTCGCCTTGTGACAACTGGCGTGGATAACAGTCAAGTTTGTTCCTGATGCCCAACACTTGCGTCAGATGCTCAATGAGTGGGTTGTCGACTGGGTGACTGGCAAGCCGTTGTGCGAGCTGTAAGTTGGCGCGCACGGTCATCGCCGAGATGAGGTGAAGGCGCTGCATCACCATGCCAATCTTGGCCCCTCGCAGCCGATCGCGCTCCCGCGCGGACATCGCCCTCATGTTGAGCCCAGCGACCTCAACGCGACCGGAGAGTACGCCCTGCAGGCCCGCGATGCAGTTAATCAGCGTGGTCTTGCCGCTGCCCGACGGCCCTAGCAGCAGGGTATGGTTGCCACCTGCGACGGTGATGTCGGGTAGCCGTAAAGTGGGCGGTGCAGGCGGGGCAAACACGCCGCTGCCGTAACGGCAGGTCACACCCTCAACCAATACAAGCGTACCCATTTTGACTATTTAATTTCAACCGCCGTTTTTGCCGAGTCCGCGACGCAGTAGCCGAGGCCTTCAACAAAAATTCGTTTGGGCAGATTTCGCCCAATGAACACCATCTTGGATTCACGCACTTCGTCTGCCGCCCAAGGTTTTCCAGGTGTGCCGCCCATCAGCATGTGCACGCCCTGAAAAATCATTCGATTGGGTTGCCCGTCGATATTGAGCACACCTTTGTAACGCAGCATATCGACGCCATAGGTTTGGATCAGTAGCGATAGAAATGCCTCGATCTTCTCCATGTCGAGTGGTCGCGCGTCTTTCCAGACAAACGATTGCACATCGTCAGAATGGGTATGATGATCCTCGGTCAGAAACGTCGGGTCAATTTCGAGAACGCCGTTTAAGTTAAATCCGCGAATGTCGAGAATTTCTTTCAAGTCGGCGGTGCCGAAATTGACCTTCTGAAACTGCGCCCGCGGGTTCATCCGACGTAGCCGCGTCATCAATTGTTGGGTTTCTTCGTCCGCGACCAAATCTGTCTTTGACAACAAAATACGATCGGCAAAACCAACTTGCGCGCGCGCCTCGCTGTTGGCGGTCAAGGTCTCGGCCCCGTGCTTTGCGTCAACCACCGTCAACACCGCGTCGAGGACGTACTGATCGTGAATGTCCTCATCCATAAAAAATGATTGTGCGACGGGACCGGGTTCAGCCAATCCGGTAGTCTCGATGATGACGCGGTCAAATTTTAGCGTGCCTTTTTTGCGCTTGGCCGCGAGGTCGGCGAGAATGCGCACTAAATCGCCACGCACGGTGCAGCAAATGCAGCCGTTGTTCATCTCAACAATTTGTTCGTCTCGATCTTGCACGAGAATTTCGTTGTCGATTCCCTCGGCACCAAATTCATTTTCGATCACGGCAATTTTTTCTCCATGACGTTCGGTGAGGATGCGATTGAGCAGTGTGGTTTTGCCGGCTCCGAGAAATCCGGTGAGGATGGTTGCGGGGATGAGATTTGGATTTGCCATGGTGGATGCTGTTTTCCGTGCTTGGAGGATGTTGCAGAGGTGGATGATTTAGATAATGGATATAAATGCGGATGAATGGCGGCGAACCAAGTCCGCCGATGCTACGCGGGTTGCAGCGGTCTGGCGTGTTGTGCCAAAAATTGGTCGAGTGAATCGTGGATAAATTGTGTGTCTAAGTCTTTGACGATAAAAACGAGACGGGTCGAATGGTCATCATCTGGCCAAGCGGCGAGTGAAAAAGGTGGGTACAAGGTATGCTGAACGGCGTGCAGAGCGCGTGGACGGGGGTCACCTTTGACGTTGATGATCCCCTTGATACGCAGCAAATGGTCGCCGCGCATCGCCTGCAGCATTTCAATGACATCGATGAGCTGATGCCAATCGACCGGTTCGTCATACTGGACAGACAAACTTTCAATCGACGCATCATGGCGCGATGCGGCCGATGTGGCCAGTTTGTTCGACAGCCCGAACCGTGTGCTGCGCGCCGGACGATAAGCCTCGGCGTTGAGCCATTTGGCGACATCGGGTGTTTTCCCGTCTGCGCGATACAACCCGTTTTCAAATAAGTGTTCAAACGAAACTTGCCCATTCACGGCAGCAATGATGGTTGCACCCGGGTTCAGTCGCGCGATGCGCGCTTTAAGGGCGGTTGCAATTTGGTCGTCGGCAAGATCGGTTTTGGTGAGGATGATGCGATCGGCGACGGCGACTTGTTTAACCGATTCCGCATGGGTATCAAGCTGTTGATCCGCATGTGTCGCATCAACCGTTGTCACCACACCCGACAACACGTAGCGCGCCGCGACCACCGGCATTTCTAGCAACGTGTGCATGATGGGTGCTGGGTCGGCCAAACCGGTGGTCTCGATAATTACCCGCGTGAAATTAGGGATTTCGCCCTTGCTGCGCTTGAAATAGAGCTCGCGCAGCGCGCTCACCATGTCGCCGGCAACCGAGCAACAGACACAACCGTTATTCATCACGCTGATGCTGTCGCTGGATTTGCGTACCAATAGATGATCTATCGGCGCGGCACCAAACTCGTTGATCAGCACCGCCGTTTCCGGTACGCCAGGCGAATTTAGGATGTGGTTGAGCAATGTGGTTTTGCCACTGCCGAGGAAACCTGTCAATAACGTGACCGGCGTGATGCCGGCGCTGACGGATGTGGTCATGTCGTTGTAGGCCTAAGCGCAGTGCAGGCAACGCCCGCGAAACTTCAAATCCACCGCGCTCGGTTTAAACCCAAACGGCAAACGGAAATTCAGTTTATTCGGCACGTCGTCAAGGCAAAATGTCTGGCCGCACGTATTGCAGGTGAAGTGCGCATGCTGGTGGTGTGGCGCAATGGATGCGGTGGGGTCGTTGATCATGAAGCGCCACACGCGGTCATCGCCGGCGATGCGATGGGCGATTTCGACTTCTACCAGCCACTCTAGGACGCGATACACCGTGACGCGGTCGATGGGGTGGTGTTTTGCGAGCGCCTGCGCGACATCAAAGTGCGACGCCGCATGGTCGAGTGACATCAAACAGGCAAGCACCGCCACGCGAGGTTGTGTGAGCCGGTCCGCGGTGCGGCGGATGGCGGCTTCCGCCTCGGGGATGCGGTCGAGGTATGCGGGAGCTTGCCGGGTGACGGCGATTTTGGCGGAAGATTTCATGGTGCGCTACTCGTGCTCTGAGCAATGGATTAGGACTGTGATTCTCCTCGCTGGCAACGCTTGATGCAACTGAGTTGTTCTAAGTTGTTCTGCGTTGTTCTGCGTTGTTACCTGCAACGCAGACTGCATGTTAAAACACCATTAAGGACGGGCATCTTGAGCGACAAATGGCTGGAAATGACCGCCGAATGGGGAGTTTCTCGCTTTCGCGACGTTCGGGTCGGCGGGGTTGGTGGGGTTGGCGGGGTCGGCGGGGTTGGCGGGGTTTGCTACCTACGCGGCGCAAGTGTCAACGTGTGTTTAGGCGGACCCGCAAGCAACGCCAGCGGCGCGCCGTCTACCCATTGCTGATGTCCCGCACCGTAAAACGGCGAGAGTGGATGCCCGCTTTGTCCGCCCGCGACGGTCAGAATTCCCTGCTCTTCTTTGCCCGGCGAGACCACTAGGCGTTGTGATGCACCGAAGCTGGGTGCGGCGTCGCGCGGCATGTGGTTATCGCCGGCGAGTGGGCGTGACGGCATGTCGAGATAGGGCGATAAAAACGGCATCGCGCGTGAGAACGGATGTTTGATGCGCGACATATTGCGGGAGCCCCACGTCGCGTTATCCAAGGAGCCGTGTTGTTTAATCAGCTCGTCGTGTACCCGCACCAATTGTGCATCGAGAAACTGCGGCCAAGAGAGATAGCCTTTGGGTAGCAGGTGTGGTGCTTCTGCTTCAATCGCCTGCCAAGCGGCGTACTCGAAACGCGCATCATGGCTCAACGACGCGTCGCTTTTTTCGAGTGCATCGACCGCTGCCGTGTTGGTGTTTGTGTTCACGTTTGTGGTGGCGCTTGTGTTGGCGCTTGTGTTGGCGCTTCTGCTGGCAAGCCAAGCTCGCCACAATTCGTTTTGCACCTGCTCGCGAAACGCCCGTGCAACGCGATGGCCGACTTGCGCAACGTCCGCCGCGCCGTTCCAAGCTTTAAGCGTAGACACCAGTGCCGCAATCGGTGGTGGTGTTGAGGGGGCGGTCCCACGCGTCACAGCAAGGGCAGCCCAGCGCTTTAAGAAGCGTGATTCGCGATCGAGCTGGATTGCGTACAGCGTTTGTTCCGTATGTTTTTCGGTTTCGCGCAGCCGGTCACGAATCTGCATCGCGCGAGCGCCCAAATCAAATCCACCATCGCCGATAATTTCGCTACCGGCACCGCCCAATTGTTTGCTGTTCGCCGTCCATAACAATCCGTCGACGGGATTTTTGATCACCGGATATTTGCTAGAGTCGAGCCAGCCGGTCGGGAGCTGATCAACCGGGGTGGTGGTGCCTCGACTAACCCGCCACTGCGGCCGTTCCGGGATGCGTCCGGCCACCGTCCACGCGATACCGCCGAGATTGTCCGCGATGAGGATGTTTTGGTGTGGCATCGGTACGTTATGCGCGATCTTGATCGCCGCATCGAGTTCTGTTGCAAACATAAAGCCCGCCACGTGGTTCACCAGTGCGCCGCGGCGGTACAACACCCACGACAATGCGTAGTGGTGTTCCGCGTCACTTTTAAGGATAGGGCCAACGTCAGTCTCTTTGACTTCTAAGGTCACCGCATCGCCACCCTTGACGCTGATCGTTTCGATTGTGGTGCGAATAGCGAGAGGGCTTGCGCCGACCTTGGGCAGTGACACCCAGTCGAAGAACTGTCCGTAGTTGTTGGTGTAACCCCAAGCGATATGGCCGTTACTGCCCGCTGTAATTTGCGGCACGCCGGGTAGCGTCATGCCAACCACGCGCAGCGGCTTGCCGTTTTGGTTAAACGTCATCTGTGCCCGAAACCAGATGCCCGGCGCGCTGAGTCCTAAGTGCATATCGTCGGCTAGGATGGCACGACCATCAGCGGTTCGCAACCCACTCACCGCCCAGTTGTTGCTGCCTAGGTATTGGTCGGCGACTTCACCGGGCGCCACCATTTGCGTTGGAACATGGGCAGAAACTGGTGGCAATGAGGCGGCCTTTCCATACTTCACACTCTTCACACTCTGCGCACTCCGCACACGCCGCAGGTCGATATCGTCCGCCGTCGGCAGCGCGGCCATCGGCGGTGTAAACGCGTCGAGTGTGGCGTCCCATGGCCCACCCTGCGGGCGCATCCAGTCGAACAACTTGTCGCCGAGCCGTTTGCGCAGGCGAATATCGGTGAAGCGACTTTCAACGCCACCGGCTTGCAGCATGCTGTACATCTCCGCAACCACCAGTAACGAATCTTCTTCGCGCCACGGCGTGGGCTCGGCGCGCAATACGAGGTACTGCCACGGCCTCGCGCCAAGCGCGGCAACACCGGCGTTTACCCCCTCGGTGTAGGCGGTGTACCACGCGCGTTCGGCCGTTTGTGCAGAGGCGAACTCTGCGGTTGCCTTGGCGCGCAAACGATGCACGCGTTTTAGTTTGTCCATCGGCAGTGTCGCGCTACCCAACAGTGCGGAAAGTTCACCAGCCGCTGAGCGGCGGGCGAGATCCATCTCAAAAAAACGCTCTTGGCCGTGCACATAACCGAGCGCACGAATAGCGTCGCGGCTGGTGTCAGCGGTAATCGAGACCATGCCATTGGCATCGCGGGTGATGCTGACGGCGTTTTCCAGATTTGCGAGCGGTTTGTCACCATCAAGTATTGGCACGCTGGCGCGTACAACAAAAAACAGTCCGATCGCAACGGCTGCGATGATGAGCGCAATGCCGCCGGCTGCCACCAGTAAAAATTTGAGCCAACGTAGCAACCTGGTGTCACGGCTTTGAAAACTCATCGGTTGTCCTTTTTCTTCGCCCGCGGGTGTGCGGAATCGTAAACCTTGGCAAGATGTTGGAAATCCAGATGCGTATATATCTGCGTGGAGGCAATACTGGCGTGCCCCATCATCTCTTGCACGGCGCGCAGATTGCCTGATGATTGCAGCACGTGTGAGGCAAAAGAATGCCGCAGCATGTGTGGATGTACGTTCACGTCGATGCCTTGTTTGACGGCCCACATCTTGATGCGTGCCTGCAATACCCCGGCAGAGATACGTTTGCCCTGGGCGCCTAAGAACAGCGCGGTTTCTCCCGGGTCCTTAGGGCTTGGGCGCCGCGCCAGCCAAAGTTCAACCGCCTGGATCGCGGGAACGCCGACCGGCACGATACGTGTTTTGCTGCCTTTGCCCAGCACACGAATTTCGCGATTTGCGTAGTCGATGCTGTCCAAATTGAGGCCGACGAGTTCGGCAATGCGTAGGCCGCATGAATACAAGAGCTCAAATACGGCGCGATCGCGCACCCCGGCGATGGAGTCGTCAGCAAAGGTCACCAACCGAATCGCTTCCTCAGGCGACAACGTGCGCGGCAATCGCTTCTCGGCCTTTGGCGCGCGTACGCCGTCACACGGATTCAACTGACCGGTACCCTTTTTGAGCGCAAAGTGAAAGTAGCCGCGCCAGCCTGAAAGCAAACGCGATATTGCTCTGGGTGTCATGCCTTTGCTGTGAACTGATGCGAGGAATCGGCGAATGTCGTTGCTCGTTAGTTTCTCAACCGCTAAGCCGCGGCGCGGGTCATTGTCAGCAGCGGCAAACCGCGCTAAATCGGCGAGATCGCGCTGGGTGTTATCGATGGTGCCGGCGGCAAGGCGTTTCTCGAATTTGGGATAGGCGAGAAATTCGTCAGCCAGTGGCGGCAACGATGCTAGTGAAGCATGCCCGCTGGCATTCATCAGCGCGCTACAGCCTGCGCACAGCTACGAACTGTGCGACTAGACTTCAGCGGAGAGCACCAGTTCACGCGCCAACGCCGCGGCGAACACGTCGCCGATCCGCGATAGGAACATGGTACCCATCCCGGTATAAAACCGCTCGCTGTTCTCGCTGGCGAGCAACAGGATACCGAACACCGCCGAAGTCTTGAGCGGCACCATCGCGTACGACTTCAAATGCGGCGCATGTTCACCAAACCAAAGATTGGTTTCATAAACGGGGTGCGTGCCGACGTAGGGAGCCGTCATTGCCTCCACAAACTGGCGCAGTTCGGTTGCGACGGGTTGAAACTCCGGCGCGTTATCACCTTCATCCACGCCGATATTCCACAGCCGCACCACGACATGGGGGATCTGAAACGTGTCGAGCAAATCTAGGTACAGTGTATTAATGGCTTGTTCGCGGTCTTTCGCGGCAACCAACTTTAGTGTCAGCGCATGTACGCGATCCGACAGCGCATCATTTTCTTCGCCGAACTTAATGAGTTCAGCAAGTTTGGATTCCAATAGCCGGGACCGCTCGCGTGTTGCAATGAGTTGGCGTTCCGGGATGGACACCGTACGTCCGCCGTGGGGATGGGGAACTTCGATGTTGAGCAGCACATCGGGGTGCTGCGCAAAAAAATCTGGATATTCGCGGAGAAATTCAGCGACTTGTTCGATCGAAAGTTCGGCTGGGGACATTTAAGGGGTGGTCTTCGAGCTGGAGGATGAATGCGCAAGTTAGATGTTGATCTCGCCACGAAACACCGTCGTCGCGTGACCGGACATCAACACTGGCGCTTGGATGTCTTGTAACCCCTGCCATGTTACCGAAAGTTCGCCGCCGTGCGTGGTCACTTTCACCGTCTCGTCAAGTAAGCCCCAGCGAATACCCGTTACCACCGCCGCGCACGCGCCGGTCCCGCAGGCAAGTGTTTCACCGGCACCGCGTTCCCAAACGCGCAGTTTGATGTGCGAGCGGGATACGATTTGCATGTACCCCACATTGACTCGTCGCGGAAACTGCGGATGGTGCTCAATGGCAGGGCCTTCACTGGCCACTGGTGCCAAATCGACGTCGGCAACGACTTGAACCGCGTGAGGGTTGCCCATCGACAACACGCCGATTCGGCGCACGAGGTCACCTGCGTCACCCACCTTGAGGTCGTAGGCCATGTTTTCCGCTGGTGTGGTCTCGGCGATAAACGGCACCTGTGCCAACGCAAAGATGGGGGCGCCCATGTCGACGGTGACGCTGCCATCTGGCTGAATGGACGGCCAAATCAGGCCATTGATCGTCTCGACCGTGAGAGAGGTCTTGGTGGTGAGCCCTTCATCGCGCACAAATATCGGAAAACAACGTGAGCCGTTGCCGCAGTGTTCGACCTCCTCACCCGTGTTGTTGAAGATGCGATAGCGAAAATCTGCGGTGGCTGACGATGCAGGTTCAACCAGCAACACTTGGTCGCAGCCAATGCCAAAATGTCGATCGGCGATGGCGCGGATCTGTGCGGGTGTGAGCGTTCGGGCTTCGGGATACCTGATGCCGTTAAGCATCACAAAATCGTTGCCTTGGCCGTGCATCTTGGTGAAGGCTAGCCGCATGGTGACACTCGGATAGCTTGCGTGACGTGAAAGTTGGAAGCAGGCAGCCGCAGGCGACGACTTAGCCGTGCTGCGAAGGAAAGAAGGTAAAACTCGAATCCACCAGCGCCGGATCGTGGTCTATTTCGTTAGCTTCTTCAATGGCGAGTTCGGGAGGGCGATCGGGCGGATTTTTGACCGACGCGCGGAATGCCGAATCGGCGGCAATGCGTGAAATCGCGATGGACGAGGCTTCGTCTGCCGTCCCGGCATCGACATACACGTTTTTAAAAAATCCCATCCAAGACTGTGTGCCCCCCTGATCAATCAGGAAGTTTTCGCCTTGGACAAGAACGTGGAAGAAAGCCATGGCTCGATTCTAAATTAATTTTCAGAAATTGCTACATCCCATGTTTAGGCCATGTTTGGGCCATGCTTCGTTCAATAAAAGCTGGCTTCGCCGTCAGGTCGGGTCTTGAAGCGTTTGTGCACCCAGAAGTACTGCTCCGGCATTTCGCGTATTCGTGCTTCAATGAATGCATTCATGCGGGTGGCGTCGGCCACCGGATCAACTGAGGGGAAATTATCCCAAGCCGGGTAATAACGCAGCTCATAACCATTCTCTGTCTGGCGGGTAATAGCGGGAATTACCTTTGCCCCGGTAATTTGGCAGAGCCGCGAGAGGGCGGTTACGGTGGCGGTCTTCACGCCAAAGAAATCGGCGAACACCGCATCTTTTGCACCGAAGTCCATATCGGGCAAATAGTAAAACAGTCGTTTTTCCTTTAACGCGCGCAACACCGGTCGTAGCCCCTGCTGTCGCGTGATAAGTTCAGCCCCGTTCCAACGCTGACGGGCACGGCGCAACGCGCGGTCGAACACTTTGTTTTTTTGTGTTGAGTACATCGAGAATACGGCGGGGTAGTCGTACGAGCTGCGCGCGCCGCCGGCGTCAAGGCCGACAAAGTGGGGTGCCAGCATGATCACCGGCACCTTGCCAGCCCACTCATCCATGTATTGACGGTCTCGCACAGTCACCCGCGCCATCGCCTCATCAACCGGTGCGTACCAAAGATGTCCTAAATCAAGTGTGGAACGACCCAGCGCCTGAAAAACGCCGCGCGCGATCGCCTCACGCTCAGCCGGCGATTTTTCGGGCATACATTTTTCGAGGTTGATGAGGGTGACGCGTTTACGTCCCCAATGAAACAACAGAGCTCCCAACCCATGCCCCATCGCCGCCACCCAACTCGACGGTAGCCAACGCAATAACCACAATAGTGCGAGTACGAGACGCATCGCCGAAGCCTACTGTAAGTCCGCGACCGGGGCGGGAGGCGCGCCGGCGGGTTGTTTGAAGCGGTTGTAGCCCCATAGGTATTGGGCAGGGGCGATATCGATCAACTGTTTCACCATATCGTTGGTCTGGGTTGCTGCGGCAAGTTTGTCTTCGGCGTAGGGCGCTGGCATCGGCACAAAGTGCATTCGGTAGCCGCGTCCGTTTGAAAGGCGCTCTGCAAAGAAGAAGATTACGGCAGATTGGCCCATATGGGCGAGCCGGGGCAGTAGCGTCATGGTGAAGGCGGGTTTACCCAAAAATGGTGCCCACACGCCCGCGCCACCACGTTCGGCCGCCGGCACTTGGTCGGGCAAAATCATGATGTTGCCCTTTTGTTTTAATGTTTTTAGGAGTGCTCGCACCCCGGGCGCGTCAGCAGGTGCGGTCACTGCGCCGCCGCGAGCGCGACCATTTTCCATGATCGGCTGCAGCCAAGTCTGTTTGGGTGGTCGGTACAGCGCGGTAATTGGCAGACGGCTTGCCACATATCGGCCGGCAATGTCGAAGCAGCCCAAATGCGGCGAGACAAAGATAATGGAATGGCCTGCCTGTTTGGCCGCTTCAACGTGGTGCCAAGTGTCACATTGTTCAAACATGGCGTTGAGCCGGTCAATGGAGGCGGTCCATGCGATGGCAAGTTCCGTAATGCCTTTGCCTTGCTCAATAAATGCCTCAGCCAGCAGCTTCTCGTTTGGCGATTGACCAGTAACGATCGCGTAGAGGCTGAAATTTTCTAGCGTAGTCCGTCGATGGCGCGAGGATAGGCGACCTGCCATCCAGCCCACCAGCGCGCCGACACGGTGGTTGATTGCCAGTGGCAGTGCGCCAAATAGCCGAAACAGCAATGCCACCATCAAAGGCGGCCTAAGCGGGCATTTAGCATACCTATTCGTAATTTACGGAATAGGAATTGGCGTGTCGATTTGCTAAACTGTAGGGCTTGTTTTATTGCCATTACCAAGACTGAGGGGATACCCAATGAATGACTTTCTGTTTACATCCGAGTCCGTTTCCGAGGGGCACCCGGACAAGGTCGCCGACCAGATTTCGGACGCGATTCTAGATGCGATTCTAGCGCAGGACCCCAATTCACGAGTCGCTGCAGAGACCCTCTGCAATACCGGCCTTGTTGTACTGGCGGGTGAAATTACGACCAACGCCAATGTGGATTACATTGGCGTGGCGCGCGACACCATCAAACGCATCGGCTATGACAATACCGATTACGGCATTGATTACAAAGGTTGTGCGGTGATGGTTTGTTACGACAAACAAAGCCCCGACATCGCGCAGGGTGTTGACCACGCGCAAGACGACGGCCTAGACCAAGGCGCGGGTGACCAAGGCCTGATGTTCGGCTACGCCTGCGATGAAACACCGGTGTTAATGCCAGCACCTATCTACTACGCACATCGCTTAGTGCAGCGTCAGTCCGAGTTGCGCCGTGACGGCCGTATGCCGTGGCTGCGCCCGGATGCCAAGTCGCAGGTGACCATGCGGTATGTTGATGGCAAGCCACACTCAATTGACACCGTGGTGTTGTCGAC
>JACMOJ010000355.1 GCA_014378085.1 Burkholderiales bacterium
CCAACACCAGCACCAGCACCGCTCACGTACAAAGTAGCCTTAGTTGGCGCGCAGGAAAATCCCCCCGTGCTCACTGCCGCCAGCGGTACGGGAACATTTGCGCTTAACACCGCCGTCGGTACGCTCACTGGGTCTGTCACCACCGCCAACGTCGCCGCCACGATGGCTCACCTTCATACTGGCGCGGCGGGCACCAATGGACCTGTCTCGATTGGTCTTACCGAGACCGCTGCGGGTAGCGGCGTGTGGGCCGTCCCCGCCGGAACACGGCTTACTAGCGAGCAACTTGCGGCAATCTCGACCGGCGGTATGTACGCCAATGTGCATAGCGTTGCGTATCCCGGCGGGCAGATTCGTGGCCAAGTCGGCACCGAAGTTCGCACCGCGACCATGACCGGTACACAAGAGAATCCGGCTGTGACAACCAACGCCAAAGGCACGGGGATCCTCTCGGTGGATCCCATTACACGCGCCCTGGTTGCACGGATCACCACCTCTGGCATCACGGCGGTCGCGGCGCATATTCACACCGGCGCGGTAGGCACCAATGGGCCAGTGATTGTGCCGTTGACAGAAACGAGCGCGGGTAGTGGCATTTGGGTCACCGCCGCCAACACCACTTTCGACGCGCAACAGTACGCTGATTTCCTCGCGGGTAACCTCTACTTCAATGTCCACAGCACCGCGCGGCCGGGTGGCGAAATTCGCGGCCAAATTGGGTTCGAGGTTATCGACGTACCAATGAGGGGCGTACAAGAAGTTCCTGCCAATACGTCGACAGCGAGTGCGACCGCGAGAATCTTGCTCAACCCGCTTACCCTCAGCGCCTCAGGCACCATCACCACCAGCGGCATGACTACCAGTGCGGCGCATATCCACACGGGCAACTATGGTGCGAACGGCCCGGTCACCTTCCCCTTCACCGTATCGGCGACGTCCCCTTCGGTGTATACGATGGCCGCTGCGACATTAACCACTGCCCAGTATCAGGCGCTGCTGGCCGGCGATATGTACACCAATGCGCACAGTGCGGCCTTTCCCGGCGGTGAGGTGCGTGGGCAAATCGGCGACGTGATTCGCACCGGCGTGATGACCGGCGCACAAGAAGTGCCGGCAAATACTTCCACGGCGACCGGCCGAGGTTTTGGGCGCTTTAATCCAGTGACGTTGGAAGTCGCCTTCACCGCAGCCTCCACCGTGGTCAATCCAACGGTAGCCCATCTCCACACAGGCGCGGCCGGTGCCAACGGCCCAGTCACGATAGGTTTTACGCAGACAAGTCCCGGGGTATGGACTTCGGCACTCGGTGCAACCATGACACCCACACAGGCCGCCGCGTTTGCAGCGGGGGGCACGTACTACAACATCCACAGCGCCGCGTTCCCCGGCGGCGAAGTACGCGGGCAGGCGACGGGCCGCGAGTAACCGTTTGGTTAGGTAATCGTAAAAATGCCCCGCATCCTGCGGGGCATTTTTTTGGGCATCCGAAAAATTGTGTGGGATCCCGCGGCGAGCAAACTTGTAGAAGCCCAAGGAAATCGGCACAATTCAGTCAATTGCGGCGGTTCCCGATGGCCGCCCGATTTCATACATCTATCAGGCGAATGAAGCGAAAATCGAACTCACTCTGACGAGTGCGAGAAGATTGCCCAAAAAGACTTCGTTGAATTCGTCCCGTAGGTCATTGTATGAACCGTCGGCTCACGCGCACCTGCATCGCTATAGACCCGCGTGAATCCCACTGGTGCTATTTGCCACGGTACACTATGGGCAGTATTGTCTTGGAGGCAAAGAATGGATTCACTTCACATTACCGTTGATCGCGAAATTCTTGGTGGAACACCGGTGTTTGCGGGCACGCGCGTGCCAATCCGCGTACTTTTTGAACACCTCGAAGCGGGCGACTCGTTGGAAGTATTTTTGCAAGACTTCCCGTCGGTGAGTCGAGATCTTGCGGTGCGCGTTTTAGAAGACGCGCGCATTGCCGTAGCACCCGATGCGCATCCTGCTTGACGAATCCGTGCCCAGCCGTCTGGGTTCGCTGCTGTTGGGGCACGAGGCCAGATAGGTTCAACGCATGGGCTGGGCGGGCGTGAAGAACGGGAAACTACTTGCGCTCGCTGCTTCTAACTTTGATGTGTTCCTGACTGCTGATAAAGGCATCGCATACCAGCAGAACGTGTCAGCTCTGCCCATTGCTGTGCTCATCGTTTCCGCTCGAAGTAACCGTCTAAACGACATTGCCAACACATTGCCTGCAATTTTGGGAGCACTTGCCGAGCTTCAACCGCGCACATTACGGAAGGTTGCAGCTTGATGTGTCTTTCGGCCAAAAGCGGTCGTTCCCGCTCGTATTCCAACTGCGAACGAAAATGACAAAGACAGCAATCATTGCTGCGTATTTTGTGCACAATCGCGTGGCTTGAAATCAAGCAAATAGTACTTACCTGGCTAAGATTAGTCATCCATGGAGTAGCACGATGAAATTTGCGAAATCGTGTGTGAACTTTTGCTGCTTGCTGGCTGTTAACTCGGTGGTGATTGCCCAAGAGCGACCGAGTGTGGTCACCAATCCAAGCTTCGAAATCGCAGATGAGACAAGCACCACCAAATTGCTTGGATGGCGAACGACGGGCGATGGATCAGTGGTTCAAGTCGATACCATCGTTAAGCACTCTGGCAAGCAAAGTCTTCAAATATGGCGCAAAGCTGGCTCAGAATTTAGTGGCATCGCCCAAGCGGTTGACGCAACGCCCTTTAGAGGGAAGGGCATTGTTCTAAAGGCTGCGCTAAGGTATGACGGTCAAGTGGATGGACCGATTAACTTGTGGCTACGTGCAGACGGTGCGTCGCAGAGGAACCTGTCATTTGTGAATAGCTATCAGAGCCCGCCGTCTAACGATGCGCTTTGGGTTGAGCGTCGAACGACCATGATGGTTGTGCCAGAAGATGCCACTCAATTACTGTTTGGTGCTGTTAATGGCGGAAGCGGACGGCTGTGGGTTGACGACATCGCGCTTGTTGACCTTGAAGAAGCCGGAGCGGCACAACCGCCATCGGAAGCCGCCGCAAAATACCTGAAGGAGGCGATCAGCAAGACCCGCGCAATTGCGCTTAATGCCGACAAAGTGGACTGGGCGAAAACAGAAAAAATCGCGGCTGGTTTGTTGGCCGGAGCCATTAACTCGCAAGACACCTATTCCGCCGTGTCGTTTATGCTGAAGCAGCTTGTCGATCGTCATAGTCACCTCATTCCAGCGACCGAGGCGACTCGACGCGCGGCAGAAACGCGGGTAGACAATTTTTCAATTGAGAGCGAGCGGCTCGATCGTCATGGCTACCTATCCATACCGGGATACGTTGGCGGAAATCAAGAACGAGCGACGGCATTTGTGGACGATATTCGCCAGCGTATTTCAACGTTGGCGAGCGGCAACACTTGCGGCTGGATCGTAGACCTTAGAAACAATACAGGGGGAAATATGTGGCCGATGATCGCGGGTTTGTCTCCGCTGATCGGTGAGGGACTCGTTGGCCTCTTCGAGTCTCCAAAAGCCAAAAGCGAGTGGCGAGTTGGGTCAAACGGGGACGCGATAATTGGTCAATCAAAGACGTCGGGTTCCAGTCCTGCAAGTTTCATCGATGGCGGGAAAGCTAGCGTTGCGGTACTTACTGGGCCACGAACAGCAAGTTCTGGTGAAGCTGTAGCAGTTGCATTTCGCGGTCGACCGAACACAAGGGCATTCGGCACACCGACCGCGGGCCTGACCACTGCGAATACGACCGTTGCAATGTCCGATGGTGCAATGCTCGCGATCATGGTGTCTGTCTATGTCGACCGAACCGGCGCGAAGTATGGCGGAAAACTCATTCCGGACGAGTCAGTGGACGGGGCCACAAAGAACCTGTCGGATGATCCGGTTGTAAAAGCTGCGGCGAAATGGCTTAACGCCGGTGCGGGATGTCAGAAATAGTTTTCTGGGAAAAACGGCCAATTGCCGCTGTTCCCAAGCACCTTCTGATTTCGGCAATCTACTGATTTTGCGATGGCGGCTGAACAGAGACGCAATTACGTGGTCAGCGGCGTTTATGGGGAGTTACATGAAAAAATATTTGCTTCTCTTGTTCTTAGTAATTGCGCCTGCTGCCCACGCGCAATCAAGTTTTACGTTCGACAACAAGCGAGGTCCTTACCTCGTAGGGCTGCGCGCTGTGTTTCAGTATGACGAATCACGAAGCTACGCGCGCGCTGCTCCCACGGTACCGTCCGTTGCACCATTGGCCTCCGCTGCGCCAATTCCAACTGCTCCAGCCGCATCGCGTCCGATACAAACACTCATTTGGTATCCGGCCAACGCATCCTCGAACCCCTTGACGTACGGCGATTACATCGAGTTTGGCGTCAATCGTGAGAACTTCAATTTTGCAGCGAGTGAAACCACGCGGCTTGCAGATGAAATGCTGAAGACTTACCGCTGGACGCCCGAACAGATTGCGTTGGAAAAAGTGCGCGTCCAATGGGCAAGTCGTGACGCGCTGCCTGCCTCGGGTAAATTTCCTGTCGTTATTTATGCGCCCAGCTTTCGCGGTCCCGCGTATGAAAATAGCGACCTTTGCGAGTATCTGGCGAGCCATGGGTAGGTTGTGATCGCCAGTCCATCGCAGGGTGTCGATGACAAGGGAATGACTATAGATCGCGTCGGGCTGGATGCACAGGTTTCTGACATTCATTACTTGATGAGATACGCGGCAAGCATTCCTGAGACAGATACCACGCAGATCGCGATCATCGGATTTAGTTGGGGCGGGATGTCCAATGCGTTCGCTGCAGTTGATCGGCCGGCCGTACGTGCCCTAGTCTTTCTCGATGGCTCAATCCGCTACTACACGCAACTTGTTGAACAGTTCAACTTGAATTCGGGTAAACGGTTCAATATCCCATTGCTTTATTTCTCGCAGCGCCCGCCGATTTTTAGAGATCAGCAAGCCAAAATGGACGCGGGCGACAAAGTTCTGGCGAAACTGACGAGCAAGAGCCTTTATCTGGTGACAATGAACTTCATGAGTCACCAGGACCATAGCTCACTATTCATTCGCGAATTCGGGCGAAAACTTTATGCGGCCGCAACGCCAGAAGAAGTATCTGCAAGCTATGGCGCAATGGCGCAGTACGTACAGCAGTTCCTCGACGCCGTTTTGAAAAACGATAAGGCGGGTCTCGCCTTTATGGCGCGTTCGCCATCGGCGAATAACATACCTTCGAGCATGATGAGGCTGCAAACCATACGTGGAACACGTTAGTGGCGTCCCGTACTTTCCTATCGTCCGTTTGGGTTGCGGATGCGACGTTAGAATCATTACTTTGGGACCGGGCAGCCTGATTTCTACGGTCGATGGGCCCGAATGCGCCCTTGGCAAAAGACGCGCTCGCCCTTCTGGCAGACAATGCGGCCTAAAGTCTTGCTCCATCGGACCCGGTACGGCAGGCACCACAAGCTTGAACATTAAACAGCCGCTTTCCCGAAAACTGTACAGCTGCAGTGGGTCATCCACTCGGAAGAGTGCAGAGATCCGGAATTTGCTGGTAGATTTGCGATGGTGTTTTCGGCCAAAAGCGGACATCCAAATGCGCCCTCCAGTTGAAGTTTTGCCCATTGCAAACTACACGCCAGATTTGTATGGTTGGCAGGCTAGCTTATCAACGAGAAGTATATGAGCGCACTGCACCTTCGGCAACGAATGCATCATAAACGATGCAAATTCTCATTAAATTGTTGCAATGCATTGCATGGGATGCAATAATCGGCCATGACGGATTTTCGAAAAATTGGGGCTACTGTTCGAGACGCCCGAAAACAAAGAGCGCTTACCCAGGCAGCTCTGGCCGCCACGCTGCGCATGAGCAGAGCGACAATATCGGCAATTGAAAATGGCACGTTCGCTGAGTTGGGTGCTCGCAAGTTGGCCTCAGTTTGTGCCGCTCTCGGTTTGGAAATCTCTGTATCCCCGAGGTCGCCGTATCCAACTTACCAGCAACTTAAGGCCACACGCGATGCGGAACGACGCTCTTAACGTCTATACCGGTGATGATATGGCCGGCACGCTCGCACGAAGCGATCTGGTGCCCGACACCACGCTGTTTAGCTATAGAGCAAGCTGTGTGCCAACATCGGCG
>JACMOJ010000356.1 GCA_014378085.1 Burkholderiales bacterium
CTGCCAGCGGGGGCTGAACTAGTGAACGGAAAGGTACGCGACAACATGGGTGAGCTTGAGGGACGAGCCTACAAGCACACGCTGATGAGTTTTTGGACAGACACCACCCCAACGGCCGACCGCGCGGTCACCGAATGGATGGTGAAGGGCAACGCAGGGGACGAAGTGAAGATCACGGCGAGACACGAAAAGGCGGGAGCCTTACACATAAAGGTGGTTCTTAAATGAAAATAATACGACGTAAGTTTTTGAGAAGCAGCGTTGTCGCCTTGGTGACAACCGCGGTCGCAACCACTGCGGCACTGACAGGAGAGCTCGCAATGGCAAAACCGGCGGCACCAGTAAAAACGACAACGAGTGCTGCCCTTGATATCGCCGATGCGGGTGTTGCAACCCTGCAAGCGGCTATGCAGTCTGGCAAGACCTCCAGCCAAGCGTTGGTCCGGGCCTACCTCGCGCGCATCAAGGCATTAGACAAGAGTGGCCCGAGGATCAATTCGGTGATTGAGGTCAACCCCGATGCGTTGCTGATTGCGCGCACGTTGGATGCGGAGCGCAAGGCCGGTAAGGTACGCGGCCCGATGCACGGTATTCCGGTGCTGATTAAAGACAACATCGCCACCGCTGACAAAATGCAGACCACGGCGGGTTCACTTGCCTTGGTTGGCTCGCGGCCGAATCGGGACGCATTTATCGTCACTCGTTTGCGTGAGGCGGGTGCGGTCATCATCGGTAAAACCAATTTGTCTGAATGGGCCAACTTCCGTTCCACCCGTTCGACCTCTGGCTGGAGTTCGCGTGGTGGGCTGACCAAAAACCCGCACGCGCTTGATCGCAACACCAGCGGTTCAAGTTCAGGCTCCGGTGCGGCGGCAGCGGCCGGATTCGCCACCGTGACCATCGGTACGGAAACCGACGGCTCGATTGTGTCTCCGTCGAACGCCAATGGCATCGTCGGATTCAAACCCACATTGGGTCTCGTCAGTCGCAGCGGCATTATCCCGATCGCAGCATCACAAGATACCGCTGGGCCAATGACGCGCACGGTTTCGGATGCCGCGGTATTAATGACGGCGATTGCCGGAACCGACCCAAAAGACGGTGCAACGGCCGAAGCCAACGGCAAGATGCAGGACTACACCAAGTTTCTCGATAAAGACGGGCTCAAAGGTAAACGTATCGGTGTGGTGCGCAGCCAGTTTGGCGGTCGTAACGATCTGGCGTCGGCCGTGGTGGAAAAGGCGCTCGACGTATTACGTGCACAAGGTGCGGTGTTGGTTGATTTGGCGCAGCTGCCGGGTGCAGGCAGGTATGGCAGCACCGAGCTCGACGTGCTGCAGTTTGAATTCAAAGCTGGTGTCTCGGCCTATCTCGCTGAGTACGCGCCAAATTCGCCGATTAAGTCGCTCGCCGATGTGTTGGCGTTCAACGAAAAAAATCGTGACAAGGTGATGCCGTACTTCCAGCAAGAAACCATTGTCGCGTCAATCGCAAGGGGTGGTCTCGATAGCAAAGAATATCTCGATGCATTGGCGAACAACCTCAAGTTCTCACGCGAAGAAGGTATCGACAAAGCGTTGAAAGACAACAAGCTCGATGCGCTTGTAGCGCCGAGTGGCAGTCCATCGTGGTTGACTGACTTCATCCGCGGCGATTTTTCGGGCGGTGGCTTCTCACAGGCGGCCGCGGTGGCGGGCTACCCGCACATCACGGTACCGGCGGGCTTTGTTGAGGGATTGCCGGTCGGCATTTCGTTTGTGGCGGGTGCTTGGAGCGAGCCGACGCTGTTCGCGATGGCTTTCGCGTACGAGCAGGCGAGCCAGGCGCGACGTATGCCGAAGTTTGCGAAGACAGTGAATCAGAAGCGCTAAGTTGGGTTAAGGTTAAGTTAAATTAACGCTTAGCAGCCGTGGGACGGCTGCGGTGGTGAAGATAACTAGGCTAGCTTGAAATTGGGGTTTTCGATCACGCCAATTTCATTGCCAAACGGATCGATCACTGTCGCTGTCTTGATGTCGCCACCGACATCACTAATCGGACCCTTGATGGTCGCGCCGAGGCCGACGAGTCTGGCAACTTCGGCCTCGATGTCGTCCACGCCCCAGTAGGTGCCCACGCCATCCACGTCGGGTAACAGGCCAAGCTCGTAGCCGCCGACGTTAAAACCGACGTAATAGGGCTCATCAAAATACGGCGCGTGGCCAACCAGCTCGGTAAACCAGCGACGCGCTTTGTCGAGATCGTTGACGTGATAAGCAACGGTGCGAAGTCCTAACAACATGGTTTGTCCTCCGTGCAGAATGTGACGTTGGCTAACACTGCTTAACGTTTCCAGTCCGGGTGGGACTGACGAAGCTCGCGCTGTTGCTCGATCAACGCCTGATAAAAGCTCAGCCGTTGTGCTTCGATTTTTCCCACTTCCGCTGCGGCAAGGACGGCGCAGCCGGGTTCGTCCATGTGTGCGCAATCGTTGAACTTGCACTCGCCAAAATAGGGTCGGAACTCCGGCATCGCGTAGGCAATATCGTCTTCCTCCAAATGAAACAGGCCAAACGACTGCATCCCCGGCGAATCGATAATTGCCGTATCTTTATCGAGCCAATACAGGCGCGTGAAGGTGGTGGTGTGTTTGCCGGCGTTGAGCGCAATCGAAATCTCGCCCTCCTTTGCGACGTCGCGCATCACCAAATTATTCACGGTGCGCGATTTGCCCATGCCGGATTCGCCGACAAACAGCGTCTTTTTGCCGTCGAGCAGCGGGCGCAGCGGCGTGATATCAAACTTTGCCGAGATCGGCAGTACGTTGTAGCCAATTTTTTCGAGATGGCGTAATCCTGCATACGCGGCGTCGAATTCCGGCAGATCTTTCTTGTTCAGCATTATCGTTGCGGGAATGTTTGCGGCTTCACACGCAACCAGACAAAGATTTAAAAACGTCGGGGAAAAAGGCGGACTCGGCGCGCAGATGATGACGGCGTGGTCAATATTTGCGGCGAGGGTTTTCTCGCGCCAGACGTCTTGCCGGAATAACACGTTGCGTCTTGCCAGGACTTCGTCGATGCGTGCGGCTTTTGGGCCGGTCATGGAAATGAGGACTTCGTCGCCACACGTCACGTCCTGCTTTTTGCCTTTGCGTGACGCGACACATTCCGTGCGATCTGGCAGCATCACTAAATATTCGCGGCCAAAATCGCCGGTCACCAACGCCTTCAGGGGTTGTGTCTTGGAAGGCTGCGGC
>JACMOJ010000357.1 GCA_014378085.1 Burkholderiales bacterium
CTCGGTCATGGTTGCGACAATGGCGCTAAAGCGCGCCTCACTCTCTCTTCGCGCCGCCTCGGCTTGCAGCCGCTCAGTGATGTCGATGCTGCTGGTGAGCTGGCAGTCTGTGTCGTTGGCAACTACCCGCACGCAGGACACTAACACCGACAATACTCTGCCAGATGCTGTGCGGACGGTCATCGGGTAATCGAGCACGGCTCGGTTTGCCGCCATCTCGGTGTTGATGTGTGTATAGGCGTCGGTTGGACTAAGGATTTGAAACGGCGACACAGTGTTGGTCAATGCGTGGGCGCGGGAGGTGTCAAACATCCGCGCCCAACTTTCATTTACATCTAGTAACTCGAGCGTCGGATATCGCCGCAGCGAGGTAGCGACGGGTGAATGGCGAAACGTGCTGGTAAAAAGCGCGCTAGCTTCTAGCCGGGCTTCCTCGCGGCGTTTGTTTTCATTAGCGAGTGTTTCAACATAACTTCCCAACAGGTTTATCTCGCGAATACGCGAGGCTTGCCATCGCACCGTACCTCCGCGCGCCAGCTGGCCGGCAAACCGAATCACTTGATCGACACGCAACATGGCCCGCCGTGACAACCACATGCCGGCAAACACGGCGGCGACGATGGATATGAGTGTCGCGACGATGATGACGCCAATTGTCATCCTAGAAAAAGAATCAACCACCGATTGGCGTTCCGCGACGATGACAGACCAACCGGTGGTGCCGATAGCTTGGGACCTACCAACAAGGGCTTCGCCGCCAGCCGTAAATCGCCCGCTTAACGCCTTCGGCGACGCCGCATTCGGTTCACCAATAACGTTGGAAAGATCGAGTTTTGATGAAGGCAATGACGGGGATGAGGGTGAAGCCAGCGCCACGCCACCACCCGTCACAGTGATACCAGCGGCATCAACGACCAAAACCCGGTAGTTTGCGGCTGCACTCGTCTTTGTAACGATGTTTTCAACCCCGTCGAGCGAGACCTCCGCCAATATCAGGAATTCGCCCGCCGGTTGGATTCTCGCCATCGCGCGTTTCCCAGTTCGGGGCGATATGAAAGGGGTTGACCAGAGTGCTTGCCTTGCCTGAACTGCTGCTGAGAGCTGGGCGGCGACTGACGTCGGCAGATCGGCAAAGGCGCTCGGCACGCCTCGTGGCACCGGCATTGTGGATAGTGCTGGCGTACCCATCGGGTTAAGCAACGCCATACGAACGATCTCCGGACGGCTTACCTTGGGCGCTTCAGGGGCGGTGGGTTGACTGTTTGGATTTCTAGGGCCGTTTACAGGGTTCGGACTTTTTGAATTTTTAAACGATTGCGGGACTTCTTGCACTTGTTGTTGTGCATCCTGCTTTGCATCCGCCGTGAGCGAGGCATCTAGAAATTGAAGGTATTCGTCGATGGTCGTCGCGATTAACGTCGCCTGATCGGTCTGGCGGCGCTCTACACTTTTGGCGATGTTAGGGGCCGTAAAGCCGACATAGACGCCGGTGAAGATAGCGATTGGGATCGCCGCCACCGCGGCAAACAGCAGCGCAAATACCCAAGTAAGACGAATTTGGTCAGGCTTGATCAAAAAGTGAGCGCAGATTTGTAGTGAACAGACATAGCTTAGCCGGAATCGGGCACTGCGGCTAGCGTGAGCCGACATGTTGCCGTCATGAGAGCGCGTTATGTTGGTATAGCCTCAGGATTTGCCAAGCAGTTATGCGGTGGGTTTGTCAGTGTGTCGAACAACAAGGTTGCAACTTTCCGAAAACTTGCCAGACGGCGCAAATAACCTGAATCGCTGGGCTAAACTCAACCAATGTCCTCAAATTGCCCAGCTACGTCTGATACGACGAGTTTCCACTTCGCCGGCTTCGCCGACAGCGCGCAGCTGGTGGAGTGTATGCGCGCGGTAATCGATAACCTGCCGGGTCCAGTTTGGTTAAGAGACTTACAGGGCTGTTACCTGCTGGCTAACCGCCATGTGGAGACCTTGTACAAACTGACACAGAGCGAAATTACTGGCCACCGAGCCGCCGATATGATGAGTGCGGAAGAAGCAATGGTTTCGGACAAGATGGATCGTCGCGCACTCGATAGCCAATCGCCGATCGTTTTTTTTACATCGAAGGCGACTGATGCAGGGGTACGAACGTTCGAAGTCACCAAGACGGCGATCCGAAATGCGGAAGGCAATTTGATTGGCGTATTAGGTCATGCCAAAGACGTCACTGAATCGAAGGTCCTAGAGGAGGCGCTGGCGGCGGCGCAGCGCGAGCAGCAGCTTATATTTCAACACACCTCGGTTGGTATCGTCTTTGTGCGTGACGACAAAGTGGCTCGGGTAAACGCCGCTTTTTGCCAGATTTTTGGGTTTTCCGAGGACGAGATGTCGACTGCAACGTTAAGCAGCATTCCAACCTTTGATGTCGCGTGGCCGCAGTGGCATGCCGCGCGTATCGATAGGGTGGGGGAGGGGGAGGTGACATCGCCGAGCATTGCGACCGAGCAAATCTTTGTTAAGCGCGACGGCAGCAGCGTGACGTGCAGCATCTATGCGCGCGCGCTGAACGACGACGATCAAACGCACGGCATGGTGTATGGGTTGATTGACGTGACCGCGCAGCGGGTATCCGAAAGAAAACTGGCGGCAGCGGAAGGCTTGCTACACGCAATGATTGAGCACTTGCCAATGGTTGTCGCCGTGCGCGACGCCGCAACTGGTCATTACGTTCACTTCAGTCGCTCCGCCGAAGCCATGGTGGGGCGCCAGCGCGACGATGTATTGGGGAAGACGCCATTTGAGGTCTACCTCCGGGCGGACGCGGAAGAAATTGATGTGGTCGATAAACTTGTTGTACAAACCGCGCAGCGCTTTTCAACGACAATCACGCTGGTGAATCAGCTCACCGGCAAAACCAGCTTTGTGCAACGCACCACCATTCCAATTGTTGATGACAAGTATAAAATTCGTTATGTCATGGAGCTCGGCGAAGATATTACCGAGCGAATTAATGCAGATCGTGCGCTGCGTGAATCTGAAGCGCGCCTTCGGCAGTTTGCGGTCAACGTCGATCAAGCGCTATTTAGCACGGACCCCGGGCGCACGTTCTGGCATTTTCAAAATAATGTAATCGAGGAAATTTTCGGCGTCTCTCGCCCGCAAATGGCGGCGCAGCCGGACCTACCAATGCTGGCCATTGTTGAGGAAGATCGCGACAGTTTTGCCGAGGCGCAGCGCATGGAGGCCATGCTGCAACGGGTTGACGTTGGATTTCGCGTCGTCCACCCCACTCGCGGCGCGCGCTGGGTGCGGATGCGGACGGTGTCAAGCCGCGGCGAAGGCGGTGAGGTGAGGGTGTTTGGCACAATTGACGATGTCACGGAGGGTAAACAATCCGAACAGATACGTATTGAACGGCTCATCGAACAACGCAATAAGCTGGTCAAAGAAGTACATCATCGGATTAAAAACAACCTGCAAGGTGTTGTAGGGCTGCTTCAACACACCGCCCGCGCTAAGCCCGCACTGACCGATGAGCTGAAGGAGGTCGCCGGACAAATCTCGGCGATTGCGCAAGTGCATGGGTTGCAAACCAGTGATCTTGCTGCCATCAGTGTTGTCGAGCTGGTGAGGGCGGTGGTGCTGGCACTTTCACGCGCGATTGGCTATCAATTCAAGACCGAAATTGATCTCAGCCTGCGCGACTGGGCGCTTCGAGAGTCCGAAGGCGTGGCCTGCGCACTGGTGATCAACGAACTGGCGGCGAATGCCGCTTCCCACGGCAAAGGCGAGTGTGGTCTCAAGCTCTTCGCCATTGAGGACGACGTATTGGTCGTCGAGATCTGGAACTCCGGGCTGTTGCCGGATAATTTTGATAACGTCGGCGTGAAGAATGGTGCGTCGGGGCTTGGACTAGTCCGCGCATTGGTGCCACGACAGGGCGGCGCGCTCAGCGTGTGCAATGAGGCGGGCATCGTGCGTGCAACATTCAGACTTTCGCCGCCTGCGATCTATCGGCTGGGGGACGTTGATTTGGGTTGGGAAACCTAATGTCGCAAATGTCGGTGGCTAGGCTGCGACATAGGTAGTTCTGCGTAGTTCGGGTATTTTGGATTTCATCGGCACCTCAATCTAGCCCTCGGCATTCGTGTTCAGCTTTATCTTCGCCTTTACCTTCGCCTTCAACTTCAACTCTGCGTTCAGTTATCTCACCGCGCACTCGCTGCTCGACCCACGCTGATGTTTGATTGAGTAACTTGGCAATACCGTCAAAGTCATCATGTAACGCCGGGTCGGTCCATCCTTTCGCCGCGTGGCGCGCCAAATTTGCGGCAAGCAGCACATTTTTGACGGCGGGGTGGTCGGCGTCGTGGTGATTGCCGAGCCTGACAAGCAGGCTGGGCAGACGCCATTCCTGCAGTAATTCGATATTGAGGTCGTCCAAGGCAATGCCCAAGACGGTGCGTTGAATATCGTGACTTCGCATCGTCGGTGAAGTATCGCGAAACTTTTGCATGCGAATTGACAGGCTCGGCGCGAAGCACCAAGTCAACATTTCGGCGAGATCGTGTAGCAGGGCCGCTTCCTGAATCACGGCGACGTCGAGATCGTGTCGATACGCCGCCCAGTCGGTTGCGTAATTCGAAGCGTTGATGGCACGCCCAATTACCCGCAGCAGTTGCAATCTTGCCTCCGGATAATCATGTAGCCGCACCTCGAAGGACTCAAGGTCAATAAAATCACGAAAAAACGACGTGACGCCCATCATCACCACCGCCGCTTCGACCGTTTCAATCTCCCCAGCAAGGCCCGCTTGGCTACGTTTACGCATCGCCTTGCCGGCCCAAATCAGAGTTTGCAGCGTCATTAGCGGGTCGCGCCGAACTTCGGCCGCAATGTCGCGCGCCGAGACGCGTTCTTGGTCGGCACCCAGTGCCTTGATGGCCAACACCGTTCGACCCAAGACGGGTATCGGTTGACTACTGTAATGGCGAGTCCACGCGGCGAGACTAGTGAGGGGTTGGGTGATCAGTTTCATAATGTTTTGTGCATACGCATGGGAATTTATCGGCTCCGCGCTCAATTTCTTGAATGTTGGCCGATGCATGCTGGGCCGCGCAGTCCACTTCGCTGCGCTGCGGCCGCAATGACATGTTGGGGAATATGGGCTTCGGTCAGGCGGTTTAAGCGTTAATTAGGAACCGCATTTGAAGCACCCAAATAGAGCCTTGTCATCGCGCGGGAAGTCGACGGATCTGTTTTGACCACGTCAACACAACAGGCCTTTCAAGCCTTTATTTAGGCCTTCATTTTCCTGATTTACTGCCGAAACGACGGGGTACACGCATCATCCTGCCTAGGATTGTTGCCGATGTCTAAATTCATCTAAGGAACACGCCCCGTGCCCCAAATTGACGCAAGCGCGCAGCTAAATAGTGATGCGGAACGGTTCGCCATCGAGCGTTTGCTTGGACGCGGCGCGCAGGGTACGGTGCATCTTGCGTTTGATCGAAGACTTAAGCGCGATGTCGCAATCAAGCGCATTGCCAGACCAGCGACCGGCCACGGTTTGGCAGGCGAGGTTCACGCCGTCAGCCGACTACAGCACCCAAACATCGTATCTTTGCACGATGCATTTAGTGAGATCGGTACCGACGTTCTGATCTTCGAGTTTGTCGAAGGTGAGACACTATCCTCGTACATTCGCCGCATGAAGGGCAAAACCGGCATCCCAGAAAGCTTGCGATTGGTGACGGGGCTTTTGGAAGGGCTGCAATATGCGCATCAAAGTGGAATAGTCCACTGTGATGTCAAGCCGGCAAACGTCATTCTCGATAAGCAGGGTATTCCGCGACTAACCGACTTTGGCATTGCCGCAGAAGTGGGCAGCAAAATCGATGGCGCACCTTGTACCGGCACACCAGCGTATCTCGCGCCCGAAATTGCGCGGGGTGGTGCGCCATCGCCGAGCAGTGATGTATTCGCCGCGGGCATCTTGCTCTACGAGTTATTGACTGGTGCACCACCGATTAATGGCAACAGCGTGTTTGAAGTCATTCATCGGATGGCAACAGAGACGTTTGTTCCACCATCGCAGCGCAATGCCACAATTGATAGCAGGCTCGAACAAATTGTGCTGCGGGCAGTCGCAAAGCACCCGGAGGACCGTTTCGGTAGCGCGAGACAGTTCGCCGACGCGTTGACCAACTACGCCGGCGGTGACGCAGACAGCAAGGTCGACGCTGGTGGAGCGCACGATGGCGGGTCGACGACCATTGACTTCCTAATGCAGCGGATGCGGATCAAGGGGGATTTCCCGGCATTGGGTGAAGCCGTCTCGGCGATCAACCGTATTGCGGCCTCCGAGACAGGGTCGGTCAGCGCGCTGACCGCAGTAATCCTGAAGGATGTGTCGCTGACCAACAAACTGCTTCGCATGGTCAATACCGTTAATTACAAACGGTTTGGCGGTTCCATCTTGACCGTTTCGCGCGCGGTAGCGGTGTTGGGGTTTGATGCAGTACGCAATTCCGCGCTTTCGTTAATCCTGTTTGAGCACCTAAAGAATAGCGAACAGCGGGGAGAACTGCGTCGCCTGATGGCGAAGAGCTATTTTGCGAGTGAAATTGCCCGTGATCTGTCAGGCGATCTGTATGGCTCGACCCCTGAAGAGGGCGCAATTGCAGCGATGTTTTTTGATCTGGGCAAGTTGCTTATTACCTTCTATCTCTTTGAGGAAGCTCAACAGATTGAACGCCGGGCTTTGCAAGCAAATTGCGGTGAGGAAAAGGCCGCACGTGAGGTCATGGGGGTTTCCTACAGCGCACTTGGTGTGGCGATTGCCAAGCGGTGGGGATTCCCCGACCAGTTGGTCGATGCGCTAGCGCGAAGCGAGACGGCGCAAGACGACAGACGAGCTAAAAACGTACTAGGTTCGATTGCGGATTGCGCAAATGCGATAACCCAGTGTGGTAGTGCGGCGGAATTTGCGGCAGTGGCTCGTCGCTTCAAAGGCAGTCTTGGGCTTACAGCGGATCGCTTACAGACGATTCGCGAAGCCTGCATGACGCGTACCGCCGCAGACGCAAAGCAAATGGGTCTTAACCTCGGCGAATTAAGTTGCGCCATAGCCGAGGCGCGGATTGGCGCGAATGCTTCCAGCGCAGCGTTGGTTGCGCCAGCGGACGCGACGACACGACAAGGCTCGTTTGATTCACACGGCAGCCAAGATACCAGCCAACGCCACAGCATGCTGGTAGCCGGTATTAGCGACATATCGCAAACGCTGGCAGGAGATTTCGAGCTATTGCATGTAATGCGCATCATTGTCGAAACTCTTTACCGAGGTTCTTCGTTCCGACGTGTCCTGCTATTTACGAAAGACGCCGCAGGCGAGAAGCTGTCGTGTCGAATGGGATTCGGCCCAGGTTCGGCGGCGTTTGTCAGCGAAAAGTACGCGATCAGCCTCGCCGCAAGCCGGGATGTGTTCTATGGCTGCTTATCGCGCAACGCAGACTTGATGATTAACGATACGGCGGCTGAGAAAATCGCGGCGGTCTTGCCACCGTGGTATCAATCCCGCTTTAACGCGCAGTCTGCACTCTTGCTGCCATTAACTGCTCAGAAAAAGACACTTGGGTTGCTTTACCTCGACACGGTAGACAGTCAAGTCAACGAGTTGCAGCAGACCGATATGGCGCTGCTGAGGACGCTCCGTAGCCAAGCCGTGTTAGCCATGAAACAGTCGGGGATACGGTGAGTCCTCGCAAGGCATGCGCTCGAAAGCTTCGCGCATGCGGGCAGCTAACGTGTCTATACGTTGCAACACACGCCATATAAACCGCCAAGAATTGATTAAAGAAATCTTGAACGCTGCCGACAACATAACGATTGAAGCTGAAACAAGTTGCTGGGGTAAGACAAAACGCAGTTTCCTTTACTTAAGTTGATTAACACTAAGCACCCCATGCCTGATAGTCTCTTATCTCTTTCCGCAGCGCACGACACCGACGCGGCCAGCAGGAATTCACCTAATAACACTCGTAATGCGAGCGTGTTACTGGTTGATGACGAGCCATTATCGAGGCTAATGACACGTGTCACACTGGAAGACCACGGCATGACTGTCGTTGAAGCGGCCGATGGTGCCGCTGCTTTGGAGCAATTTGCGCGGCAGGTGCCGGATATTGTGCTGTTGGACGCGCTGATGCCAGACGTTGATGGTTTTGAAACCTGCAAAGCGATCCGTGCAACATCGTCGGGGCGACATGTGCCGATATTAATGTTGACCGGGTTGGAAGATGAAAAGTCCGTCGCTAGCGCCTATGAAGCGGGCGCCAGTGACTTCTTTGTAAAGTCCACACAATGGACGCTCTTGGTGCAGCGATGCCGCTATCTGCTCAGGGCGGCAAGATTGCGCGCAGATCTTGTCCGAAGTGAAGCGCGGGTATCAAAAGCGCAGCGAATTGCGCGGCTGGGAATTTGGGAGTGGGATGTCGCCACTTCGCTCGTCCATGCTTCGGTGGAGTGTTGTGCGCTGCTCGATATTAATCACGAAAACGGTGGTGTCACGCCAATAATTGCGTGGGGCAGCGTCCATCCGACCGATAAGGTGCGCATCAAGGGCGTCTTTGAGCGATTAATTGGCGGGGAACGCGCAGCGAGATTTGATTGCGAAATCCTGCGGGCAAACGGCTCCGCACGGATCATACACGTTGATGCGGAAGTCGAATTTAATCAAGCCGGAACGCCCCTTCGAATCCATGGCATCACGCAGGACATCACTGAGCGTTGTGCGGCTGAATCGCAGATTCGACATTTGGCCAACTATGATTCGTTGACCGGGTTGCCAAATCGTCGCTTGTTCCGCGAGCAGTTGTCGGCGGCAATAGATCGTGCAAAACGAACCGAACAAAGTGTGGCCGTGCTGTTTTTGGATCTTGACAATTTTAAACGCATCAATGACACGCTTGGACATCAAGTTGGTGACGCGTTGCTTCGAGAGTGTGCGACCAGACTGACGGGCTGTTTGCGAATCGGTGACGCGGTTTCGCGAGATCCGCTGTCGCAGCGTCTTGATGCGACGTCGGACAGCGTCGCGAGACTTGGCGGAGATGAATTTACCGTTCTGCTCGCCAACCTTGATCACTTTTCCCACGCCGACGTCGTCGCAAATCGCATCTTAGAGGCGCTACAACGTCCATTTGTGTTGTCCGGACACGATTGTTACGTAAGTGGATCGATTGGAGTGTCCGTATTTCCGCGCGATGGTGATGATGTGGATGCCATCTTGCGCACCGCCGACATCGCAATGTATGCGGTAAAAGAAGGTGGTCGCAACGGCCTGAAATCCTACACGCCGACGCTCGACTCATTGGCGCACCGCCGCCTGGACGTTTCTAACGCATTGCACCGTGCAATTGAGCGAAACGAACTGCGGCTCCATTACCAGCCGCAGATCGACACCATGTCTGGTCGTGTGATTGCTGCGGAGGCATTGATGCGGTGGCAACGCGGGGAGCGGCTGGTACCGCCGGACGAGTTCATTCCCATTGCGAGTGAAACCGGCTTAATCCTCGAGCTAGGGGATTGGGCGATTCACGAGGCCTGCCGGCAAATTGCGGAGTGGCGTGAACAAGGTAGGCCGGTAATTCCGATTGCGGTAAACGTCTCCGCAAATGCATTCCAGACGCCAAAGTTTGTGCAGAAGGTAGAAGATTTTGCGCGTTCGTTTAATGTTGAGCCCGAGTTGCTTGAGCTTGAAATTACCGAGACGCTGTTGATGCAGGATTTAAAAGAGGCGTTGCCAGCGTTGGAGATGTTGAGCGATTTGGGCGTGCGCTTGTCGGTGGATGATTTTGGGACGGGCTACTCCTCGCTTTCGTATCTACGCAAACTGCCGATCGATACCTTAAAGATTGATCGCTCGTTTGTCCGCGAACTGTCTGAAGGCTCGGATGATGAAGCCATTGTGTCGGCGATCGCCGCGCTGGCTCGTGCACTCAATCTGCGCGTAATCGCGGAGGGCGTCGAGACAGCGGCGCAGGCAAATCTGCTAAAGGTGCATGGATGCTTTCTGATGCAGGGCTACTGGTTCTCACGGCCGCTTGAGATAAACGCGTTCAATAATTTTGTGATGGCCGAGAATTTACCCGCGACCATTGCGCCGATGAATCAAGTAGTGCCACTACGACGTAGGCGGGTGTAGTGACGGAACGTGGTGGAACGCGCTTTGTAGTGAATGCAGTCTTTTTGGTGAGAAAAAAAAATGAATTTGCGTCCTTCTGTCGACAGTAATAGCCTGCACGAACGCAGGAGCTTAGCCGCACATCCGGCGTCGGTGCCGCCGCTCGATACCGCCCCGCACGCGGCGATTCAGCAGCCGCCCGCAATGCTGGCAAAGGAGACGATCCGTCGGCTCGCGCGCGAGAAGCTGCCGCCAACACCGGAGAACTTCTCCCGTGTTTACTACGACATTGGCGGCAAGGCACCAATTGAGCGAAATGACGCAGCGCAAATTGATGGGGCGCATGCGGCCAAGGTGGCGCTTTGCCTTGCTGCTGCACTGCCGTTTGCGGACGCCACTCGCCAAGCAATTGATCAAGCAATTCGCCGAGGCGCATGGCATGCCGTGGATCAGATGGTGGCTGAAGCGTCGGTAATCGCGCCTAAGCGCACGGCACCGAATAAAGAGGAGGCGCTCGATGAATTGTGGGGGACATGGACCGAAACATCGGTGCTCGCGCTGACGACAAGTAGCCCCTTATACAAAAAAACGCCTGACCTGAAGCGCTCCGCCGCAAACCTGATGCACACCATTCGGCACGTAAAGTCCTGTGAGGAACACGGCGAACTTCGTGACCAGCTTAAGGAATTTTCCGGTAACGTGGTTGCGTTGCAAATCCAAGACGACCGCGCAAACGTGCAGCTGAAGTCGTTGTTGTCCGCGATTGTCAAGAATGTTGCGGGTTTGAATGCCGAACATTCATGGCTGAATGGTCAAATGATTCGGGTCGACGAGGCGCTGACGTTGAATGCAGACGAATCGACCCTGCGCAATATTGAATCCACGCTGCGCGACGCAGGACGCCGCCAGGCTGACTTAAAACAGCACCTCGACGACGCGAAGTTGGCGTTACGTAACATGATTCGCGTGTTCATGGATCGCCTAAACTCGATGGCGTCTTCGACCGAAGAATTCAATAATCGGATCGACCAATATGCTGTCGCGATCGAATCCGCTGATGATATTTCGTCGGTTGCAGAAGTTGTTCAACATCTCTTAAACGACACGCGCGACGTTCACGAAAAAATGTCGAGTGCACAAGCTGAGCTTGCGGCCGCACAACAAACAGCCTCGCAGTGCGAGGCGCGCGCCTCGGAATTGGAACGCGAGCTCGCTAAGGTTAGCGAAGAAGTACGTACCGATCTTCTCACCCGTGCGTTAAACCGTAATGGTTTGGAATCGGCGTTCTACGCCGAGTCAGAGCGGGCGCTGGGTGATGGATCATCGCTGTGTCTGACGTTGCTCGATATTGATAACTTTAAGTCACTTAATGAGCGTCACGGACACGACGCTGGCGACGACGCGCTGGTTCATTTGAGTAGAGTAATCCGCGAGGCGCTGCGTCCCACGGACGTGTTGGCGCGACTGGCCGGGGAGGAGTTTGTTATCTTGATGCCCGATACGCCGTTAGATATCGCGGTGGGTATGGCGGAAAAGCTGCAGCGCCAATTAACCCGTCAGTTCTTCTTGCACGGTCTGGAAAAGCTGTTTGTGACGTTTAGCGCTGGCGTGACCAGGGTCAATGGGGACGAGCAGCAGCAAGCCGCAATTGATCGCGCCGAGCTGGCGCTGAACCATGCGAAACGGCTTGGCAAAAATCGTGTGTGCGCGAGTTAGCCTCGAAATTAATTCTTGATTGGCGGCGCGACAGCCGCTAGGCGTTAGCGACGAGATTGTTCTTTGGCCAGAAGGTGCGTCACGCCCAATTTTTGGCGCGCGGCACGGCGCGACGCCACAGCGCTAATTTGCTTTGCGCTTCATCGCGCGAAATGGTGGGCAGCCAGGTTCGGAATTCGATCGGCTGGCTGGCGATATAAGCGGTGTCGCCCCACAGGCCGGTAGCAAGCCCGGCCAGTTGGGCCGCGCCGAGTGCGGTTGTTTCAGGCACACTGGCTTTTACCACTGGGATGCCGACCAAATCCGCCTGCATTTGCATCAATAGACTGTTGGCGGTGCCACCGCCGTCGACGCGCAACTCAGTCGGCGCGATGCCAGACGCATCACGCATTGCTGACAACAGCTCGGCGCACTGGAATGCAATCGCTTCTAGCGTGGCACGCGCGATATGGGCACGGGTGGTGCCGCGAGTTAACCCTAGTAGCGTGCCGCGCGCCGAGGGGTCCCAATCGGGTGTGCCCAATCCGCTGAAGGCCGGCACAAACACAACGCCGTCGGAGGAGGGCACACTCGCCGCGAGCGGCTCGATCTCGGACGCGGCGTTGATGATGCCGAGCCCGTCTCGTAGCCATTGTACGGCCGCGCCGGCGATAAAGACGCTGCCTTCCAGGGCGTACGACGTCGTTGTTGCTGGCGGCACACCAGTGCGCCACGCGACTGTGGAAATGAGGCCCTTTGACGCACGGACGGGCTCTGTCCCCGTATTCATCAACATAAAACATCCGGTACCGTACGTGTTTTTGACGAGTCCGGGGCCGCGGCAGCCTTGACCA
>JACMOJ010000358.1 GCA_014378085.1 Burkholderiales bacterium
ACGTTTGATGTATTGCCCGCTGGCGATATAGGGCTTGGAGGTGAATCGCCCCCCGTTGGCATACAGCGCCATGCCCGCCACATTGGGCAACTCCACCCACTCCACCGCATCAACATACCCCGCGAGGTACCAGTCTTCAATTTCGTTTGGCGCCACTTCGGCCATGAGCCCAAAAATGCCCGTCACCATCAGCCGCTGGATGTGATGGGCGTAACCGTACTTCAGCGTTTGCCCAACCGTGTCACGCATACAGTTCATGTGGGTCTCACCCGTCCAGTACCAAGCGGGCAATTTGCGGCTGTGTTTGAAATGATTCGCCTCGCGCATGCCGGGCATATCCAACCAGTACATGCCGCGAATAAACTCCCGCCAACCGAGCACCTGCCGCACAAATCCTTCGACGGCCTCAATCGGCGCACGACCATCTTCATATGCGGTGATCGCAGCAGCAATTACCTCACGCGGATCGAGCAATTTCACATTCAGCGCGGCGGAAATATGTGAGTGGTACAAAAAGGGCTCATTGGTCCACATCGCGTCCTGATATTGACCAAACGCTGCCAGCCGTTCATCGACAAACCCGTGCAACGCACGTATCGCATCTTGCCGCGTGACGGGCCACGCAAACTCTTCGATGGCTCCGGGATGATCCGCGAAGTGTGCTTCAACGTCCTTGATGACATTTTTGGTAATCGCATCCGGCGCCACCCGCAATGTCGCAGGAACGTCTTTCGGCCCGCCCTTTGGAAACGCGCCGCGATTTTCGGCGTCGAAGTTCCAACGCCCCTGTAACGGCTGATCTCCATCCCCGTCCATCATGACGCTATACCGCCTGCGCATCATTCGATAGAAATACTCCAAGCGCATTTGCTTGTAACCCTTGGCCCATGCCGAAAACTCGACCCGTGAACACATGAAGTGGCGGTCTTCACGCATCACCAGATTCACTTTGTTCGCTTTGGCAAAGGCGCGTAATTGTTGCTCAATCCGCCAGTCGCCCGGTTCAACCATGACAACTTTTTCCGGCTTATGCTGTTTCACCGCGTCTGTCAGCACATCAACTAGCGACAAAAGCTTGTGTTCACCGATGGCTCGGTAGTCGACTGTCAGCTTTTTCGCGCGGAGTGATTCTGCAAAATGACGCATTGCCGAAAAGAAAAACGTGGTGCGCGGTTTGGCAGACCAGACATGGGTGGATTCTTCTGGCACTTCCGCCATCAGCACAACATCTTGATCCAGCGCGATGTCTGCTAGCGCGGCGGAGTCAAGGTTAAGTTGATCTCCCAGCACAAAGATTAGATTTCGATTTTTACGCATGTACCTTTACTGATTAGATTTATTCGTACATACACTTGCCGCCGCTCCTTGGCGACGGCAACGCTCAGAACAGTACTTCACACTTTCCCAATTTTTTTCCCACGACTTGCGCCACACCATCGGTTTACCGCAGGCGACGCACGGCTTGCTCGGCAGGTACGACTTGTTACCTTTGAAATTTGCAGTCATGGCCGTTTACCCGCGCCAACGGCAGCGCGTGACAAACGGTCGTTGACGGCGTCCCACGCCGCGTCCGATGGCGGCGCTTCAACAATAATCATTGAGGTGCCCGCGGCGTCCAGGGTCCGAAGGCTGGCGTACAGATCGCGGGCATAGTCCTCTACCTGCTTCGGTGCCTGCAACCAGATCAGCGGTCGCAGGTGGCGCACACCAATACCGACTGGCGAAGGCGCTGTTTTTGGCTTCGCGGCAAAGGCGAGCACGGCGACGCGTTTTGCCGCGGCCAACATTGCGTCGACTTCGACAACAAGCGCGGCTGCGGTCAATAACTGTAGCGGCGTGCGCGGCGCGTAGTGCGCGGCAAGATCGCCAGAGACGCGCGGCATCACGCCGTTGGCGAGCTGGACAGCTTCGCGCGATTTTGGCATTACACCAATCACACGCGCAATGTCCTCTGCGGATACCGCACCGGGTCGCAGTAGCACCGGCTCTTTGCCCGACAAATCTAGGATTGTGGATTCAATCCCCACATCACACGCCCCACCATCGAGCAACGTAATTCGCTTTTTAACGGCGACTGTTTTGTCCGCATTTATTAATTCGCCAAACTCACTGATGACGTGCGCCGCGGTGGTCGGTGAGACATGGCCAAACCGATTAGCCGAGGGTGCGGCAACAATCCCGCTGCCGTGTTTGGCAAACGCATCAAGCAGCGCCTGTGCGACTGGGTGTGCGGGGCAGCGCAGGCCCACCGTGTTTTGCCCGCCGGTCACGACATCAGGAATCGCGTCGGTCTTTTTTAGGATGAGTGTCAGAGGACCGGGCCAGAATGCCGCAATTAACGGCGCGACGTGGCTCGGAAGACGCTTTGCCCAGCGGCTGAGGTCGTCGCCTTTGCGCACGTGTACAATCAGCGGGTGGTCCGCCGGCCTGCCTTTTGCGGCAAATATGCGTTTGACGGCGGCCTCGTTGGTCGCGTCCGCCGCGAGGCCGTACACCGTTTCGGTTGGCATAACGACAAGCTCGCCAAGGGTCAAGGCGTTGGCGGCTTCGGTGATTTGCTTTTTGGTAGGCACGCCACATTTTGCCGGAACTTTATCGCCCCCCACCGCTTGTTCTCGGTAACTTGGTGCTAAGTTGTTGCGAAGTTGTTGGTAAGTTCGCGCTAAGTTGTCATGACACCGCTAAAATGACCGAATCATGTCAACTGTCACCAGTCCTTGGCGTCTCTCCGTCGCACCGATGATGGACTGGACCGACCGCCACTGCCGTTACTTCCACCGGTTACTGACCAAACAAGCCCGCCTTTACACCGAGATGATGACCACCGGCGCGCTAATCCACGGCGACCGTCCGCGTCATCTCAATTTCAACGGGGAAGAACATCCGGTGGCGCTGCAACTCGGCGGCAGCGATGCAGCGGATCTGGCCACCTGCGCCAAACTGGGACAAGACTGGGGCTATGACGAAATTAATTTGAATTGTGGCTGCCCTTCCGAACGCGTCCAGCGCGGGAGTTTTGGTGCGTGCCTGATGGCTGAGCCGAAACTCGTTGCCGACTGTGTGAAGGCGATGGTTGATGCAACGACGATCCCGATTACCGTAAAACATCGTATTGGAATCGATGCGGTGGCCGAATATGGTTTTGTGCGCGATTTTGTCGGCACCATTGCCGATGCAGGATGCAACGTCTTCATCGCCCATGCCAGAAACGCTATCTTGAAGGGATTGAGCCCGAAAGAAAACCGCGAGATTCCGCCGCTGAAATACGACTACGTGTACCAACTCAAACGCGACTTTCCGCATTTGACCATCGTGATAAACGGTGGCGTGGCAACCACGACAGAAATCCATGCGCATCTCGAACACGTGGACGGCGTGATGATCGGGCGCGAGGCGTACCACAACCCCTACTGGCTATCGACTTGGGACCACGCCTTCTTTAACGCGCAGATGTCATTCTGCGAACGCGAAGATATTGAAGCCGAGATGGAGGACTACATTTCAGCGCAGATTGCAAAGGACGCCGGGTTTCATGCCCACAACGTCCGCCGCCATATGGTGGGGCTGTACAAAGGGTTGCCAGGTGCACGCGCCTGGCGGCGAAAAATTACCGGCAACACCATCGAACGCGTTGCCCAAACACTTGCCGCAATGGAGGGATAAACATATGAAACAGACCACGCCATGAAACCTGTCGCGATTTTTCGTTTTTCGCCGGGTGAGGGAGCAGGATACTTCCAGACATTCTTGGAGTCTCGCCATATTCCGTGGCAGCTGTTTCAAGTGGATCACGGTGTCCATGTGCCGGCGACTGCCAATGAATTCTCGGGCTTTGCTTTCATGGGCGGCCCCATGAGTGTGAACGATCCTCTACCGTGGATTCCGCATGTGCTTAAGCTAATCCGTTTAGCCATCACCGAACAGAAACCGTGCCTCGGCCACTGTCTCGGCGGGCAACTAATATCAAAGGCGCTTGGCGGTGTGGTGACCAAGAATCCGGTGAAGGAGATCGGTTGGAACCCGATTCGTATCGACGACAACGACGTGTCGCGCCGCTGGTTGGGCGATGACATGGTCAACAATCGTGACTTCATTACCTTCCAGTGGCATGGCGAGACGTTCACCATTCCAGAAGGCGCAACCCGAATTGTGACCGGCGACGCCTGCGCCAATCAAGCCTACGTTATCGGCAACTCGCTAGGCATGCAATGCCACGTGGAGATGACGCAGAAAATGATTCAGACGTGGTGTCGTGATTGGGACAAGGAACACGTTGACCCGCAGCTGCCCAGCGTGCAAACGCCCGACGAAATCATGGAGGAGATGCGCGATAACCTTGTGCTGCTGAAACAAATTGCCGACCGACTCTACGGCCAGTGGTGTGAAGGTCTTGCGAAGGACTAATCGCGGAAATTCTCGAACTGCAACGGCACTTCATCAATGTTGGATTTGCAGAGCGCCATCGCCGCCTGTAGGTCGTCGCGTTTGGCGCCGGTGACACGCACCGTCTCGCCTTGTATCGCCGCCGTGACCTTTAGCTTGGAATCTTTGACGAGCCGCTGAATTTTCTTGCCGAGCTCGGTCTCAATGCCATTCTTCACATTGATGATCTGTTTGACTTTGTCGCCGCCGATTTTTTCTTTTGGTTTCTCGTCCAACAGGCGTACGTCCACTTGACGTTTCGCCATCTTGTTCAACATGACGTCCTTGACTTGACTCAGCTTGAAATCATCATCGGCGTAGAGCGTCAGTTCCAACTCCTTTTGCTCGACGCGGGCGTCCGAACCTTTGAAGTCAAATCGATTGCTAACTTCCTTGTTGGTTTGTTCAATCGCATTTTTGAGCTCAACCTTGTTTGCTTCGCAAACGATATCAAATGAGGGCATGGGTTTTCTCGAAGTGGGGGCAAAAAATCAAAAGCGATGGAACTGCGGATGAACGCGGATAGTGTCAAAAGCAAAAGTCAATCAATGTAATTTGGTTTTTATCTGCATTCATCCGCGTTCATCTGCGGTTCCAGAAACTTACTTCTTCTTTCTACCTGCGGCTTTGTTTGCCGCGATTCGCAAACGAAGCGCATTGAGCTTGATGAAGCCGCCGGCATCTGCTTGATTGTAGGCGCCACCGTCGTCGTCAAAGGTAGAGATAGTCTGGTCGAACAACGAGTCTGTTTTGGACTCGCGGCCAACACACATCACCGTCCCCTTGTAGAGCTTCAGCTTGACCGTACCGTTCACGGTCGCCTGCGACTGATCGATCAGCGATTGCAATAGCTCTCGCTCGGGCGAGAACCAATAACCGTTGTAGATCATGCGACCGTAACGCGGCATTAAGTCATCTTTCAACGACAACACTTCGCGATCCATCGTAATGGATTCAATGGCTCGGTGGGCGCGTAGCATGATGGTGCCGCCCGGCGTTTCGTAACAACCGCGCGACTTCATGCCGACGTAACGGTTCTCGACCATATCGAGGCGGCCGATCCCGTGTTTACCGCCAACACGGTTCAGCTCGGTCAACACTTTTGCGGGCGAGAGCTTCTTGCCGTTGATGGCAACAATGTCGCCTTTTGCATAGCTCAGCTCGATGTACTCGGGCTTATTAGGCGCTTTTTCCGGCGACGCTGTGATGCGCCACATGCTCTCTTCGGGCTCGTAATTCGGATCTTCAAGGATGCCGCCTTCGTAGGAAATATGGAGCAGGTTTGCGTCCATCGAGTATGGCGCTCCACCTCCGCGTTTGCCGACCACGCGTTTCTTAAAGTCCACCGGGATTTTATTTTTATCGGCGTAGGCAAGCAGCTTTTCGCGCGACAACAAATCCCATTCGCGCCACGGCGCGATGATCTTTACGTTTGGCATCAACGCATAGGCGCCGAGTTCGAATCGAACCTGGTCATTTCCTTTGCCGGTTGCCCCATGCGAAATCGCATCCGCCCCAGTCTTACGCGCGATCGAAATGAGCTGCTTGGCGATCAATGGGCGGGCGATGGATGTGCCCAGCAAGTATTCACCTTCATAAACAGTGTTGGCGCGAAACATCGGGAACACGAAGTCGCGCACAAACTCCTCTCGCAGGTCTTCGATGAAGATATGTTCCTTCTTGATCCCCATCGCAAGCGCTTTTTTTCGCGCTGGCTCAACCTCTTCACCTTGGCCGATATCGGCGGTAAAGGTGACGACTTCGCACTGATATTCGTCTTGCAGCCACTTCAGGATGACAGATGTGTCCAGCCCACCGGAGTAGGCCAACACCACACGTTTAGGTTTTTCACCGGACTCGCCGGTGGATTTGACGGCTGCTTTCTTCGCAACCTTTCGGGTGTTGGACTTGGCAAGTCTGCTGGGTTTGGAATTGGCAAGTTCGCCGATGGCTTCGCTCATTTATGGAATCTCTTTAGTGTGCGCACCTGTTCCGCCAAATATGCAAGTGCACAAATCGGCTGGAAAGGTCACCGTTCGCGGTGTAAGCCCCTGATGGCGCTGCAGCAGTCTTAACGGGATCGCGCTCGTGCTAGCCAGCCGCCAGCACGATGAAATTATACGACGATGGGGTGTCGCGAACAGTATGGCGCGGTCACATCCACCCCCACCCCGAACACAAGGTAACCGAGATGGATGAAGATAACGCCAATTACTTCTTCGCCGGCGCTGCTGCGCCCGGCTTCACTTCTTGGATGGTCACGCTGACGCCAACCTCTGTCTCGCCGACGGCGCGAGCCGCCGAACGCTCGATCAGGTCGCCGACACTCTTCGCCAACACATCCATCGGAATGCTCCGACCAACATCAATGGCCGTCGAGGTTGGGTCGTTGAGCTTCTGAAAATCGTGACGGGCATTTTTTTCCAAAACACGCATAGTTTTGGCATCAATCACATACACCTGAATGTAGGAGTACGGCGCTACGTAGACCTTTGACTTGTTCTTTTTGCCGTCGCCCGGGTTGGTGGTGTCCGATTCACCTTGACCACTGACGTCGATTTCGGGATTACCGTCTTGGCCCTCCAGCGAGCCACCGCTCAGCGGTTGCACGTAAATGCCGAGGCCGTGTAGCTTCGGGCCCATACCTTGACGTTCCGATTGTAAGTACTTGGGCGTTGCGACGATGATCTTGTCCCACTTTGCGCGGTCCGGCAGCTTCTCCAGTTCGGAAACAATCTTGCCGATAGCGACTGACTCGCGGTCTTGCGGCAACACATTGTCCAATTCGGTCGGATTCAAGCTAATGAAGACGCGCTCGCTATCAGGATAGGCGTTGCCAATTGCGGTATCGAGGCCTCGGAGGACCGAAAGATTAAGACCGTTGTTCTGCGCTTTCAGCGTGCGGCGAACGTTGTTGTCGATGACGTTCGAACCGGTGCTCTCCTTTTGCCGCACGTAGGTGAATTGGTCACCAACCGCAGAGACCAACGCAAACACCTGCTTTCTTTCCATCGCTGCACCCGCCGCTTTGGGTGCGGGTACGGTCGCGCTGGTATCGGGCACAGGTGCCGCCGTGGTTGCTGTTGTCATTACCAGCGCTGCGGCGATTGTCATTGCAATTTGCAGGCGTTTTGTCACGTTTTTCATAATTCATTCCTTAATTAAACTCTAGCATTTACGGGCATCTTCAGCACTTTTAGCGCTGAACACCCCGCCAATAATCGTGTTTAGCGGTTTGCTTTTCCCAACAACAAGAATTCCATCAACGCTTTTTGCACATTAGGGATTCTGGTGTCGGCCGCGGCCTTGCCGCTTAACCCGCCTATCGACGCGTTACCCTCCCCCGAATTCCAACCCATGTGCAACATGTCATGCATTGATACGCCCCAACAATAAATATTCCATCAACGCTTTTTGCACATGAAGCCGATTCTCTGCTTCCTCCCACACCACCGACTGCGAACCTTCGAGCACATCTTCGGCGACCTCCTCGCCGCGGTGTGCCGGTAGGCAGTGCATGAACAACGCGTCTTTGGCTGCAATCTTCATCATGTCGGCGTCAACAATAAAATCCGCGAATGCCGTTTTGCGCTTTTCGGTTTCCGCCTCATATCCCATGCTGGTCCACACGTCCGTTGTCACCAAGTGCGCACCCTTTGCGGCTGCCATCGGATCTGTGAACGCCTTCAGATGCGGGCGATCCACTGCCGCTACTCGTGAGTCTTCCATGGCGTAACCGGCAGGCGTTGCAACATTCAGCGTGAAGCCAAAAATGCGGGCTGCTTCAAGCCATGTGTAACTCATGTTGTTTGCGTCACCAATCCACGCCACCGTTTTACCGGCGATTGCGCCGCGATGCTCGATGAATGTGTAGACGTCTGCCAACACTTGGCATGGGTGAAACTCGTTGGTAAGTCCGTTAATCACCGGCACCCGGGAATGTTTCGCAAATCGTTCTACCTTATCTTGTTCGTATGTCCGGATCATGACCAAATCGACCATGCGCGAAATGACCCGCGCCGTATCCTCAATCGGCTCGGCACGGCCGAGTTGTGTGGACTGCGAATCAAGGTTGATCGCCTGCCCACCCAGCTGGTAGATACCGGCTTCAAAAGAAACTCTGGTGCGGGTCGAGCTCTTCTCAAACACCATCGCCAGCATTCTGTCGGTGAGTGGCTGGTAGGGAATGTACTGTTTGAAACGTTGCTTCAGCACCGTCGTCCGCTCGATGATGTGGTCAAACTCGTCCTTGCTGAAATCGGAAAATTTTAGAAAATGTTTCATCTCACGCCGCCGCTTGAACATGTGCCCGGGAAGATTTGGCGAGGAAGCGTTTGATGACCGTTGATAGCCGTTGAACCATCTCGCGCGCTTCCGATTCATTGATGATGAGCGGCGGAAGAATACGGACAACACTATCTTGCGTCACGTTAGTTAATAGCCCGTGCTCCAGCGCCATCTCGACTATTTCGCCGCAGGACTGGTTTAGTTCCACGCCCAGCATTAAGCCCTGTCCACGCACGTCCTTGACACCCGCCACCCCTGACAGCGCCGCTTTGAGCCCTTGTTCAATCACGCTCCCCATCGCTGTCGCGTTGGCAAGCAAGCCGTCTTCTTCCATGATCTGAAGCGTGCGAAGCGCGGCGACCGACACCAGTGGCCCGCCACCAAACGTCGTGCCATGGTTGCCGGGTTTGAACACGTTTGCGGCGGCACCATGGGCCAAACAAGCGCCAATGGGCACGCCAGAGCCGAGGCCCTTCGCCAGCGGCATCACGTCTGGGACAATGCCCGCCCATTGGTGGGCAAACCACTTGCCGGTGCGGCCGATGCCCGACTGCACTTCATCGATCATCAAGAGCCAGTTTTTTTCTATGCAAAACGCGCGAAGTTCTTTCAAATATTCGGCCCGTGCTGAGACGATGCCGCCCTCGCCTTGCAGCACTTCGCTTAGGACTGCGACCACGTCGTGGTTGTGCGCCGCAATTGTCTTGATTGCAGCGATGTCATTGTACGGAACCCGAATAAACCCGGTGACCAACGGCTCAAAGCCCGCCTGTGCTTTGCGTGAACCAGTCGCCGCCAGCGTGGCGAGTGTGCGGCCGTGCCACGCACGTTCCATGACGATAATCTGCGGGTTGGTGATGCCGCGTTGATGACCATAAAGGCGCGCGATCTTGATCGCACATTCGTTGGCTTCAGCACCGGAGTTCGCAAAGAAAACATTGTCCATGCCCGCCAAACCACACAGCTTGTCCGCCAGCGCAGCCTGTTCGGGAATGTTGACCAAGTTAGAGGTATGGATCAATCGCCCCGCTTGTTCGGCAATCGCCTTGGTCAACTTTGGGTGCGCATGCCCCAAGCCGGACACCGCAATGCCCGCCAGAGCGTCCAAGATTTTGCGCCCGTCGGTGGTGTAGAGCCAAGCGCCTTCACCGTGCGTAAACGCAACGTTGAGCGGCTTGTAGGTATTCATTTGGTGAATTGAGAGCATGTCCGTTTCCTTCAGTCCTTGCGTCATCACTCAGCGCCACGAGCTCGCTAGTGTGCGCGCACAAATGGGCTTTGAAAAAAACAACGGCGACACCCGCCTTTGCGAGGCCGCCGCCGGTTGAAAATCGAGCGGTGATACTAGGGCAAAGTGCACTTTGGCGCAACCGCTCTCGCCCTGCACCGACGAAGCGACGAAATGCGCAGGGCACGGGATGAAGGCCATAACTTAGCCCAGGAGTCGCCCGAAAATGTCCGACTAATCCGACCGCGCCAAACTCTGAACGACTGCATCCGCCGCGGCCTTCACATGTTTGCGCAACTCCGGAACCGCCGTTGCCTCCCAGTGACGAGCTTTGAGCAGCGGCCCGACATAGTAGATCTCATCGGCCGGCCGCCCTTCGGCGTCAATCACGCGGTAGTCGTCGGCCACCTCCAAACCAAGCGAGAGCACGTCGGGACGAATCATCCCCTGCTGGTGCATGTTGGCGAGCAGCGGCTCGGCCTGAATATTAGACGAAGGCCCAGTGCAGTTAACGACACTTCCGGCAACAATGTCGACGTTCTGCAACTCGCCTCGCAGCCGAATGGTCACCGTTATTGTTTTTCCCGTTTCATTCACATGCACAAAATTTGCCGCTCGGATTTGCAATTCACCAGAAGCAATTAAGCCCTGCAAAAAAGCGGCGGCGCTGGGTGCGGCACGATGCCGATGGCTCTCCCAATAGGGCCGGAGATGCCGCAAAAAACGACGGCGCTCAAACGCTGGCAATTTTGCCCAAAGCGCCGGTGTGATTGGTCGTAAGCTCGCCACAACATCGCGCCAATCACCGCCCTCCGCTTCAATTTGATCGACCCGCCGACGTACACTGCGCAAGTAATGGCGCGCGGTGGCCGTGTCAAAAATATCAGACGGCGGGCCTTGAAACGTCGGCGAATCCAGGTGAAAGCGGTGAGGTTGGGGCAGCAAGCCGCGACGTGAGATCGCGATCAATGACAGGGTTTTACCAGTTGCAACTGCGTGTCGTTTAAGCGTTGCTGCGACGTCCAGCATGGTAAGGCCGGTGCCAATGAGCACAACCGGCCGCGACAAGTCGAGACGCGACAATGCACCGACCTGCCACGGGTCACGAAGGTAATTCGCTGACTGATAAAAGCGTGCATCGAGCAGGCGAACATCAGCGGGGAGAAAATTGCCAAGCGCGAGCACGACACTATCCGCGACAAGATGCATTTCTTGATGCTCATCGACCACGGCTAGTTGTACGCGGCCATCAGCAAGTCGGTGGAGATCAGTGACGGTGGCGTGTTTGGTGATCAGCCTAGGTCCATCTTGCCTTTGTGATGCCCGCAATGCAGCAGCGTCCAAGGTGCTACGCAAATAGTCGCCATACCATTTGCGTGCGACAAAGCTCCCACCGTCGACAGCAAGGTTAAGTCGCTGGAGATAGGCCTCGAAGTCGTCCGGCAATTCTTCAAATGCGCTCATTCGACCCGCTGGCACGTTTAACAAATGGTCGGCCGAATTTGTGCCGTACGCTAAGCCGCGGGCGAGCGATTTTGAACGCTCCTGTGCCGCACGGTCCGCACGACTTGTCTTTACTTCGGAATCGGCATTGGCACTGGCATCAGTACTGGCCGGTTGGGGACGATTAATCAGCACCACGTCAATGCGGCCCGCCGCCGAGTTAAGCAGTCTCACCGCCATCATGGTTCCGCAGAACCCCGCGCCAATGATTACGATTGTGCGTCGCTCGGTTTTCATCGCCGAGGATTCCTCAACGCTATTACGACATACGCCGTTAGTCCGGCGAAACGGTTGCCGTTTTTGCTGCGCGATATAATTTTGGACGTAAATCGCAATTTTTCACACGCTCGTCAACATGCTGCATCAAAGTCACACACGCGGTGGTGGTATCTCGACAAAATTGCTAGCCTTTGCAAAGGCGCTTCCGTGTACGGCTGTTTTGTCTCAGACAACTTTCTCTCCGTGTATGACGAAAACCCGACGAAAACCCGACGAAAACTCAACGAAAACTCAACGAAAACTCACCGCAGATTCGCCGCAAAATTGCCGCAAAATCGCCGCAAACTTACCGCAGATTCACCGCCCACTGTATCTTTCCACACATCATTCGTCCAACGCAGCGACTAGATGATTAGCGCCCGCATTATCATTCAAGGTGTCACCACACACGGTCGGGCATTTCGCCCCAGCGACTGGGCGGAGCGTCTATGCGGCATTATGTCCACGTTTGCAGGTGACCAACAAATGCGCTATTCGCCGTTTGTTCGCCCGATGCTGCTGGACGGCGTGCGGTGCGTTCTGGTCGAGCCAGCGCTGGCGGACGTCGAACCTCGCGCGTATCGATTTTTGCTCGACTTTGCGAAAGACAACGAGTTGGCGGTCATTGATCCCAATGCCCCACTGGAAGGGAATGTGTGCCCAATTCCCAATAGCGCGATGACGAAATTTATTGAGCAAAAATAAACGGCCTGCACAGCCGCTCAATGAAAAAACGCCATGAAGTACACTTCGCGGCGTTTTATTTTTCCGAACTTTTAACCATCATCCGCAACCTGCTAGGTAGTAACCCAGCGTCCAGCAGCTTTGCCTAGGCGGCTGCGGAGGTGCCCAGCGCCTTGATCGCTTTTGTCAGACGGCTCTTATGACGAGCGGCCTTGTTCTTGTGAATGATTTTTTTGTCAGCGATGGAGTCGATGGTGCTAACTTGCGCTTGGAAGACGGATTGGGCGGACGCTTGGTCCCCCTTTGCAACAGCAGCGACGATTTTTTTGATCGCGGTGCGGAGCTCGGTACGCTGCGCCATGTTGTGTGCACGCTGCTTTACAGCTTGTTTTGCACGCTTGCCGGCGGATTTAATATTTGCCATGGTTATTCCAGAATCAACTCAAAAATAAATCTGTTGAAGCGCAATCGACCACCGTAGGCAAATTGCCTCATTCAAGCAGAGTTCACGTAGATTGCGCGGAGCCGCGTATTATAGCAATCCTCTCAAAAAAAGCAAATCGCTGATTTACAAGGCTTCTTTGCGCGATTCCCGGATGCCGCGCCTCATTTTGGGAGCCGTCGCAGGGGGTCCTGCGAATCGCTAGCTTTCCAATATTTCATGCAAAAACTTGTAGTGGTTGACTATGGCATGGGAAACCTGCGATCGGTTGCGCGGGCGTTCGAATTCGCCGGCCGAGAGTGGGGCATTCCAACCGATGTGCGAATTTCCGGAAATCCGCTGGATGTGCTGGCGGCTGACAAAGTTGTCTTTCCAGGCCAAGGGGCAATGCCGGACTGCATGCGATATTTGCGTGAAAGTGGGCTGGAAGGCGCGGTGCGTGACGCGGCTGCAAAAAAACCTTTTTTTGGTGTCTGTGTTGGTATGCAGATGTTGTTTGACACCTCGGAGGAGGGCAACACGCCGGGTTTGGGCATCTTTTCTGGCAGGGTGGAGAAATTTTGCCCAGCTGATTCCAGTATCAAGGTTCCACATATGGGCTGGAATCAAGTGGATTTTGTGGCAGAGAACCCCCTGAGCACCCCCCTGTTCGACGGAATTCCAAGCGGCGAGCGTATCTATTTTGTACATTCCTACTACTGCGCGCCCCACGATCCTGCAATTGTAATGGCGACAACCGATTA
>JACMOJ010000359.1 GCA_014378085.1 Burkholderiales bacterium
AATAATTTACCTTGTCTTCCACACTATGTCCGCGCTTGGCGATTAGCATGGTGCGATTGAAACTACAAACCAATACTCTATGCTGGTTGTAACCATCGGTGCTCACGCTGACGATGCCTGCACCGGGACGCGATTTTGATTCGCGCTTATCCAGCACTTTCGATTCCGCGTACAGCGTGTCGCCGACAAACAGCGGTTGCGTCATTTTGATATCGGTCCAGCCGAGGTTCGCGATGGCTTTTTGGCTCACATCGGTCACACTCATGCCCACCATCAATGCCACCGTCAACGGCGAACAAATGATGCATTTGCCAAATTCGCTCGCTTTCGCATACTCCACATCAAAATGCATCGGGTGTGTATTCATGGTGAGGAGCGTGAACCAGGTATTGTCGGTCTCGGTAATGGTGCGACCGGGTCGATGCTCGTAAATATCGCCGATCGTGAATTCTTCAAAGTACCGACCAAAGTGTTCGCGATACCGATGTTCGCCCACTTGCTTTACGTTTTGAACCATGTGCCTGACCTATTCCTCAGATTTTCTATTTATTGTCGAAGCCCGGATTTGGCCAGTGCCGCCACTCGCTGCGCTGCCATTTCGATGGGCCTGTCAACCATTTTTCCATCCACCTGAATCGCCATCGATGTTGAATGGGCCAGCGCGTCGAGAACGCGAGTGGCGCGCGCGAACTCGTCCACCGTGGGCAGAAATGCGTTTTGAATCGCCGCAACTTGCGCGGGGTGGATTGCGGACTTTGCAGTAAAGCCCAAGCCAATCACAAGCTCTGTTTCACGCGTGACACCGACGATATTGACGACGTCGATCATGGGCGCATCGATTGCACCGATCCCGGCTTCCGCAGCCGCCGCCGCGATTTGCGCGCGCGGCCACATCCAGCCTTGCTCGTTGGGCTTGACGCGTGCGGCAACCGCGTAATCGAAACCGCCGAACATCAGCGCTTGTACCCTCTTGCTTGCGGCGGCAATATTGCGCGATTCGAATACGGCATGCGGCGACTCCAGCAATGCGATCAACGCAATATCCGTGTCGGCCAAAATTTTCTCGGCCAACAGAACATCAGCAGCATTTTCGATTTTTGGCAGCATCACAAATGCGGGGCGAGCGTTCCGCTCCACGATACGCTGCAAATCGGTCTGACCCAATTTAGTGGTGATATTGTTGATACGCAATCCTAATTCGTTCAACTTGTCCGTGTTGTTGGACGCGGACAAAATGAAATCAAGCGCTGCTTCACGTGCGCTCGCTTTATCGTCCGGCCCGACTGCATCCTCAAGATCAATACATACTTGATCGGCGCGCGAGGCAAGCGCCTTCGCAAACCGCTCGGGACGCGCTCCGGGAACGAACAGCAGGCAGCGGCGGGGGTTGCTCATCGGCTATTCTCAGCGGCTTTTGGGCGCAGGTACATGCGCCGCAAAATGCCGCGCAATTTCGGCGCGTCTTGCAAACCATACGCCCGGTTTCTGCTTTGCATATTTGAGAAATTTGTCCAGCGCAACGATGCGCCCCGGTCGACCGATGATGCGTAAGTGCAATCCGAGCGACATCATGCGCGGCTGGATGCCACCTTCACGATGCAATTGATCCAGCGTACCAATCGCGTACTCCAACCACTGCGATGGCAAGTACGCCGGTGCCAGCCACATTTTCATGTCGTTGGTATCGAGCTGATACGGCACAATCACCATCGGTTTTTTTGATCCTTCAACTGGAGCCCAATACGGCGCATCCGCCGAGTAATCGTCCATGTGATACAGGCAGCCCGCTTCCTGCAAAAGGCGACGAGTATTGGCCGTATGCAGATAGCGCGAAAGCCACCCTACAGGCCTTGTGCCGGTTGTTTTCTCAATGCTGTCGAGACCTTTTTGAATGAATTCACGCTCACGCGCTTCATCGAAAGAAAACTGATGGATCCAACGAAAACCGTGGCAACAGGTCTCATGGCCGCGCGCTTTGATAAACGTGGCAATTTCGGGTGCGCGCTCGAGCGCAAGGGCCGCTGCAGTATAAGTCGCGCTGACTTTGTATTTATCGAGAAGTATGGCAACGCGCGCATGGCCTTCGTTGATTCCATAGCGGTAATTTGATTCATTGCCGTAATTGCGAATCGGTTTTTTCAGCGTGATGCCGAGTTCATCAAGCGGCTCGGTGATCTCATCGCCATCAGCCAGCGTGTATTCCGAACCTTCCTCGACGTTGACGACAATCGACAGCGCGAGTTTGGCCTTTTTTGGCCAGCTCCATGCGACGTTCGATTTGCCGGCATTTGCGTTCAACTTTTCAGCCATGCAACACACTCATTGCGGCAACGAAGCGGGTGAAGTAATTGTGCGCTCGCAGAAAGCGGATTGGACTGTGCAGTAGGGGAAAGCGCGCGTCCATCAGTGATACTCCTCGCCGCCTGACACATTCATCGCCTCACCCGTCACGTACTTTGCCTCATCCGAACACAGCCACGCGCACGCCGACGCCGTATCTTCCGGCGTGCCCGGTCGCCCCATCGGAATGCGGCCTCTCATCGCGGCCAGGTACTGATCCATCGTCATGCCGAGTGCCGCAGAAAAATATTCGTTTTGCCACGCCCCCAGAGCGGTGGTGACGTGATTCGGGCAAACCGCATTGGCGGTGATGCTGTGTTTACCAAGCTCAATGGCCGTCACACGCGTGAGCCCTACCAGCCCATGTTTTGAAGCGCAATATGCCGCCGCAAAAGGGAAACCGGATTTTGCCGCCTGGCTAGCGATATTCACGATCCGTCCTCCCCGCCCTGCCTTCACCATTTCATCCGCAACGTACTTGGTACACATGAACGCGCCACGCAGATTAACACCTAGCACTGCATCCCATTCGCCCATCGACATCTCGGCAATCGGCTTCATGAGATAGCCGATACCTGCATTGTTCACGAGGATATCGAGACCGCCGTAGCGATTCAACGTTTCGGCAATCACTGCTTTCACTTCAGATTCTTCCTGCACATCGAGCGCCATCGCAATGCACGCGCCGCCGTTCATCGCAGCGGAATTGATCTCGGCGCCCACTGCGTCCATCTCTGATTGGCTGCCAATTGCGCTTGCCGGCATTTCGCTGCCTTTGCCGTGGCCGATATCGGTGACGACCACCTTGCACCCTTCCATCGCCAAGCGCCGCGCAATACCTTCGCCGAGACCTTTGCGACGTCCGGCACCGGTGATCAACGCCACCTTGCCCTTCAGTTCCGGATAGTGGCCCATTGCCTAGAGCTTTTCGCAAAGGATGAACATGGGATTGTCAGCAAATTCCTGAAATTGTTTCGCGCCTGCCTGCACCGCATCCGTGGAAATATCCTGGCTGAATGCCGCCATGTCGGCTACTTCAATCAGTTCCGCGTACTGATACGGTGGCTTCGCGTCGCTCCCCAGCATGCCCTGCGCCCGCAACACATCGAAGCCGCGAACGGAACCCAATTGGCGCACGGTGGGCAAATCCTTTTCGCGTGCCCATTTTTCATAGGCCGCGATATTTGCGCCCGCTTTCAGATTAAACAGCACCAGAACGGTTGCCATCGCGTGCCTCCTTCGATTTTCATCAATAACAAAGTTGTCCGGACAAAGTTTAGACTGCTTGCGCGGCTTGGTCAATCTCTCGTGACACCATAGCCCGCTGCTTAGAGAAGAATTTTTCAGTCATCCGCCACGCGGACAAGCGCCTTGCCAAAATTTTGCCCGCGCATCAGGCGGCAAAACGCCTCAGGGGCGGTCGCGAGACCCTCGGCAATATCTTCCTGATAGTGAAATTTGCCGTCGCGAATCCACCCGCCTACTGAGTTGCGCATCTCGCCCATCCGGTCGAGATAATCGTAGACAATTAATGCGCGGATGGTTGCACGCGCAGCGAAGATCGGTCCAAGAAATGGTCCGGCGGGTGGCGAGTCCATGCTGTAAGCCTCGATCATTCCACAA
>JACMOJ010000360.1 GCA_014378085.1 Burkholderiales bacterium
TACGCATTAGGCTTTGCAGGATCGGCGTAAACAATCAGATGCAACTTGCCGGAGAGATTATCAACCACTGCCAGTTCGTCGGAAAGCATCAGCAGGATATCGGGCGTTCCGATCAAGTCCTTTTTCAACGCATGCTCATCGAGTTCGAGCTTGTGCTCAATGTAGCGCACGGTGTCATAGCCAAAATAACCCGCCAGCCCGCCTGCAAATCGCAGCGCACCTTCAATCGGCGCTGCATTGAAGCGCTTGCGATATTTTTCGACAAACACCAGGGGATCCGTGACGAAAACATGCTCCAGCGTCTCGGTCTGCCCGCCGGCCCTTGCCCGCACGATGGCGCATTCCCTGCCGTTTACCCGTAGCCATTCGTGCGCAGGCAGGCCGATGATCGAATACCGACCGAAGCGCTCGCCGCCAATGACGGATTCGAGCAGATACGAGAACGGTTTATTGGCCAGCTTAAGGTAGATCGAGAGTGGCGTATCGAGATCCGCGAAAGTCTCAAGCGTGACGGGGATTCGGTTGTAACCCTGCGCGGCGAGTGCCGCGAATTGTTGTTCGTTCATGATTTTTCAGCTAAGGTTGAATAGACAGCGGGACAGCACAAAACGGCGGCAGCTAATTGCTTAGCGCCAGCTTTGCCATCGCCACGTCCAAACCTGCTTGCTGAAAGTCATCTCGAATTGGGAAATAAATTAATACTAAGACGCCAGCTTAACAAATTTTAGCGCTGCGGGAACATCGTCGATAAATGCATCGCAATCGAGGCCGCGCAATTCCTGTCCTTCGTTATAGCCATACGGAACGATAAACACCGGACAGCCGGCCGCGCGTGCCGCCTCGGCATCATTCATCGAATCGCCGATCATCAGTAATTCTGCCGTGGGGCATTCAAAAAATTTCGCCGCATGTTGCAAAGGTAAGGGGTGCGGTTTCTTTTCCGGCAGGGAATCGCCGGAAAGCGTGATCTCGAAATAGCGATTGAGCCCCGATTTTTCGAGTAAGGGCAGCGTGAATTTTTCAGCCTTGTTGGTGACGCATGCCAAACGGAAACCCTTGTCCCTCAGGGCATCAAGCCCTTCGATCACCCCGGGAAACGGAATCGACGTATCGCCAAAACATCTCTCATACTGCCGCTCAAAATTTGTAACGGCCACTTTTAGTGCGGTGGGGCCTACTTCGCCAACGGCATCTTTAAGCGTCTTGGCGACAAGGTTTGCAATGCCCTTGCCGACGAAAGTTTTGATCAGTGCCGGGTCGAGTGGTGCAAAACCGAACGATGCTCGCATCATGTTCGCCGCCGTCGCGATGTCGCCTACGGTATCGAGTAGCGTGCCATCGAGATCAAGCAGCACCGCCTTTAACGGTACGGGGAAGCTGAATTTCGGCTTTGCGCGCAGCCTGGGCTTCTTCGCCACCACTTCCGCATCAATGCGGGAATTGGCCTGCGAGCCAGCATCTACGGACGTCTCCGCGGCATCTCCGCCAGGACCCGCGCCAGTGCTAGAGTTTGGCGTAGCGGTCTCAATGGTCACTCGCGGACCTTTGCCAGCTCACCACGCATCGCATTGATGGTTGCCACATAGTCCGACTGCCCAAAAATCGCCGAACCTGCGACAAAGGTATCTGCACCCGCACGCGCGATATCGGCAATGTTGTCGGTCTTCACACCGCCATCGATTTCCAGCCAGATTTCGCGCCCGGACCGTGCAACCTCAACCGCGATGCGCTTTTTAGCTTCAGCCAGCTTCGTTAATGCCGACGGGAGGAATTTCTGCCCGCCGAACCCGGGGTTAACCGACATGATGAGAATCAGGTCCACCTTGTCCATCACATAATCCAGATAGCTAAGCGATGTCGCCGGATTGAACACCAACCCGGCTTTGCAACCCTGCTCGCGAATCAGACCCAGCGTACGATCAACGTGGTCCGACGCTTCAGGATGAAAGCTGATGATGTCGGCCCCCGCCTTGGCGAAGTCCGGCACAATCCGGTCAACCGGCTTCACCATCAGATGTACGTCAATCGGAATCTTGCTGCCATCGGCCCGTTTGGAATGCGGCCGCAATGCTTCGCAAACCATCGGCCCGATGGTGAGATTGGGAACAAAATGATTGTCCATCACATCAAAATGGAACATGTCTGCGCCTGCAGCAATGACAGCGCGCACCTCTTCGCCAAGGCTGGCGAAATCGGCGGAAAGGATGGAGGGGGCGAGGCGAAACGTCATGAAAACACTTTCAGGAATAGCGTTATTTTAGCGTGTTAGCATTCGCTCATGAACGAACCAAAAAAATACGCAATCGACGTTACCGCGCAGGCGTTTTATCTTCCCGAGCAGTCGGACGAAGACAACGACCAGTACGTATTTGCGTACGCGATTCGCATTTTCAATACCGGTCAAATTGCTGCCAAAGTGGTGAGTCGTCACTGGATCATCACCGACGCGGACAATCAGATTCAGGAGGTGCGCGGCATGGGGGTGGTCGGTGAACAGCCGACCATCAAGCCTGGTGCATCTTATGAATATACTTCAGGGTCTTCGTTGAGCACGATGGTGGGCACCATGCGCGGTACCTACCAGATGATCGCCGAAGACGGCACCAAATTCGACGCCGCTATACCGGA
>JACMOJ010000361.1 GCA_014378085.1 Burkholderiales bacterium
AAAGGCGGTAGTTGATCGCGGCGACACTTAACCCGGCATCAACGAACGGCTTTGCCAGAAATGAAAAATCGGATTTGTCGAGCGTGCGCCAATAGCCACCGTGGATAAAAACGACGGTGCCGCGCGGATTTGTCGCGTGGAACAGATCGAGTTTGTGACGTGGTTGCTCGCCGTACGCCAGATCGAGGGTGCAGGGCGCAGATGCGCGCACATTCGCCGACTCACGCCGCCAGCGCGCAAAAATAGTCGGGTAATCAGGAACGAGGACGCGGTTGTTGTATTCGGCTTCGAGGGCGGGGTTTATGGTGGGCATGCAGTATCGTAAACCTGTAATGGTGATCGGATTTTGGCAAACACTAGCACCAGCGGTATCGGCAGGCAGAAAAGTGTCTGCCGATACCGCTGGTGCTAGAAGTTTTCTGTCATTCTTTTACCTGCCATTTTGACCGGAAATAATATTGGCTTTGATCATCTTCCGTATCTGTTCTTCCGAGTAACTAAGCGACAGTAGTATTTCCTCGTTGTGCTCACCGAGCTTTGGTGGGTTGAGTCGCACGCCGGGCCGCTGGCCGTCGAGCATCAGCGGCAACAGGGGCGTGCGGGTTTGCTTGCCATCGGGCAGCGTCATCGGTGCGAGTCCGCCGGTGGCGGCCAGATGCGGGTCATCGAGCAAATCCTGCGGGCGCGTGATTGGCGCGAACGGCAGTCCGCGTTTTTCAAATATCGCCCCTAACGCTGCGGCGGAATAGTCGACAAGCCGTTCGCGCAGGATCGGCATCATCCACTCGCGCGCCTCAACGCGCGCATTGTTGCTGGCGGCGCGCGGATCGGCTTTCAAATCCGCAAATTCGAATGCGTCGCAGAAAATCGCCCACTGCGTATCGCTGACCACGGCAAGAAATATCTGCTCATTGTCCTTCACGGTAAAGACGTCGTACACCGCCCAGGCAGAAATCCGCCCAGGCATGGGCGCTGCGGGCGTGCCGGTGATGGCAAACTGCATCATGTGTTGGGCGACGAGGAAGACATTGTTTTCAAACAGCGCCGATTGCACTTCCTGACCCTTGCCGGTATGTGCTCGCTGCATCAGCGCCGCCATCGTACCAATCGCACCGAACATGCCACCCATGATGTCGTTCACGCTTGAGCCGGCGCGCAACGGATCACCGGGCCGACCAGTCATGTACGCCAGACCACCCATCATCTGTACCACTTCGTCGAGCGCGGTGCGATGATCATAGGGCCCAGGCAAAAAGCCTTTGTGACTGACATACACGAGACGATCATTGAGCTTTGAAAGCGAAACGTAATCGAGTCCGAGCTTTTGCATCGTGCCGGGTTTGAAATTCTCACTCACCACGTCAGCCGTAGCGATCAGTCTGAGCGCAGCCTCCCTGCCCCCGCGTTTGTGCAAATCGAGTGCAACGCTTTTCTTGTTGCGGTTGAACATCGCAAAAAAGCCCGCACCCGAGCCGAGTAAATTTCGCGTGTTGTCTCCACCGATCGGTTCTACCTTGATGACTTCGGCACCAAGGTCGCCAAGCACCATGCCGCAGGTCGGGCCCATCACCATGTGGGTGAACTCGACAACGCGAATGCCGGCGAGCGGCAATGGTGAAGATGAAGGCGACGGAATGATTTGGTTTGTCATTGCGCGCTAGCGATCAATGCGCGATTGATGAAAACCCTTTGTCAGGTCTGCTTCCGGCGTCATGCCGTAGATCAATTCGCCCGGCAGACCGGCTTTTAGCACTTCACGTGCATTGATCAACGCATTCAGATCGACACCGGTAGATACGCCCATCGCTTTGAACATGAACACTAGGTCTTCCGTGACGACATTCCCTGAAGCACCCGGCGCGTAGGGGCATTCTTCCGAACCGCCTACTGACGAATCGAACGCGCGCGCATCCGCCTCGTAGGCGGCAAGGCAATTGGCGAGTCCAAGGCCACGCGTGTTGTGCATGTGTGCAGCCCCCGTCTTGTCGCCGATTTCTGCACGCACACCGCGAAACAGCCGTTGCACCTGTGCCGGGTTGGCGTATCCGGTGGCGTGGGAAAGCCAGGCTT